>JAFOTA010000063.1 GCA_017421145.1 Treponema sp. | reverse complement strand
GCGAAAATTCATTATATCACCGCGGTAACGGAATCCGCTCGGAATTTGAAAGGGACTATACGAGAATCCTGCACTGCGAATCATACAGAAGGCTCAAGCACAAGACCCAGGTGTTTTTTGCACCGCACAACGACCACGTATGCACCAGGATGGAACACGTAGGTCACGTTGCAAGCGTGAGTCGGACCATCGCCAAGTATCTGGGACTGAATCAGGAACTTACGGAGGCGATTGCCCTTGGACACGACATTGGACATGCACCGTTCGGACATACGGGAGAAGACATATTGAACGGCCTTATGGTTCAAAAGGACGGAAAAAACGCACCCAAGAAATTCTGGCATGAGCGGAACTCGCTTTTTTTTGCAGATTACATCGATACCCTCCAGGACCCGGATGGAAACGAAAAGAACCTGGATTTGACTTACGCCGTTAGGGACGGACTTATCTGCCACTGCGGAGAGATTGACCAGCAGGGAATCAAACCACGGCACGAGGCGGTCGGTCTTTACAATATCAAGAGACCCGGAATCACGGAACCTTTCACATGGGAAGGATGCGTGGTAAAGGTCAGCGACAAGATTGCCTTTCTGGGACGTGACCTTGAGGATGCCGGACGGTATGGCATAATCGATGAGACGGCGACAAAGCAGCTCAGGGAAATTGTTGCTGGAACTTTGGGATTTGACGGAAAAAAGAATTCAAACCACGTTACAAGCGCAGGAATTTTCAGAAGCGGAAAAGAGGTGAACACGACAACCCTGATCAACGACCTGATTGTTGACCTTTGCGAGCAGAGCACTCCCGATGCCGGACTTTTTTTCAGCGACGCATATTTCAATTTCATAAGGGAGCTAAAAAAATTTTCGTTCGCCACAATCTACAACAACTGGCGGCTGGTGGAATTCCAGAAATACGCACAGACTGTAATCGGAACAATCTACGACACACTGATGAGGTCGCAGATTTATGTGAAAAACCGCACCGTGCATCATTTTCTTGATTTTGCCCCGAAACTTTGCGGCACGTTCATCGACTGGCTCACAAAATACACGGCATACGACCCAAAAATGAAAGCCGCCCTGCACTATCAGACCAGAGAAATCTTCGACATCGAAAACGAGGAGAGCTACCAGAAATGCGTGATTGAATACATCAGCGGAATGACCGACCAGTTCACGCTCTCGGTTTTTGAGGAGATTGTTTCGTTCTAGCTGATTCATCAAATGCAGGTGAAAAATTGTGAGTTCGGCTCTGTATTTTTTTTGCAGAAAAACCATCTGACAATTACCTATGAAAACAAGCCGCCCGACCATGCTTTTCCGTCAATAATCTCAAAAAGGTGTATATTTTAATCAGAATTAAAGTCAAAAAGGTGTATATTTTCGTTGCCAATAATCTCAAAAAGGTGTATATTTTAATTAACTTTAAAGTCAAAAAGGTGTAAAACATGTACCGAAAAACATATAAAGAACTTTTGCAATGGAAAAACGAGGCCAAAGGAAAATGCGCCATCATGATTGACGGTGCGCGGCGAGTCGGTAAAAGCTACATTGCAGAAGAATTTGGAAAAAACGAATACGAATCATATATCCTCATAGATTTTTTTACGGCTCCGGACGAAATCAAAGAGCTTTTTGAAAAATACCTTTCTGATTTGGACACGCTTTTTATGCGCATTTCCGCCTATTATTCGGTAAAGCTGCACGAACGCAACACGCTTTTCATTTTTGATGAAGTGCAGTTTTTTCCGCGTGCCAGAGCTGCAATAAAATATCTTGTCGTAGACGGACGCTATGATTTCATCGAAACAGGCTCCCTTCTTTCAATCAAAAAAAACACGCAGGACATTCTGATTCCGTCGGAGGAACGGCACTTGCGGATGAATCCCATGGATTTTGAAGAGTTTCTGCTTGCAAGCGGAAATGAGACAATGTTCCCGTTGATAAAAGACTGCTTTGAAAAAAAAACACCCATGGGGCAGGCCCTGCATAGAAAAGCAATGGATTTGTTCCGGCTTTATCTGATTGTCGGTGGAATGCCGCAGGCCGTAAAAGAATATGCGGAATCAAAAAATTTCGAAAAGGTAGATTTGATTAAGCGTGAAATTCTGGAACTTTACCGAAACGACATTCAGAAACACGCAAAAGGCTCAGAACTGAAAGCAGAAGCAATTTTTGACGAAATACCGGCACAGCTTTCAAAGCATGAAAAAAAATTCAAGCTCGCCTCATTAAAAAAAGATGCAAGGATGCGTGATTACGATGATGCCTTCATGTGGCTGAAAGATTCCCGCATCGTTAACATCTGCTACAACGCGGACGAACCGAATATCGCACTGAAGATGAACATGACCCGCACCACCCTGAAATGCTACATGGCGGACACGGGACTTTTAATCAGCCATGCATTTGATGAAAACGGTCTTGTCAGTGAAGAGATTTACAAGAAGCTCCTTTTCGGTAAGCTCGAAGTAAACGAGGGAATGATTTTTGAAAACATCGTTGCCCAAATGCTCACCGCAAACGGACACAAACTATACTTTTATTCACAGTCCGACAACGAAGATTCAGCATCCAGGATGGAAGTTGACTTTTTGATTACAAAAAATAAAGTTACCTCCCGCCACAACATCCAGGCAATCGAAGTAAAGTCAACGCAAAGATACACGCTTTCTTCGCTCAACAAGTTCAGGACAAAATACTCGGAATATGCCGGAACCTGCTATGTCCTTCACACTTCCGATTTTAAGGAAGACAACGGCATAATCTATCTTCCGGTTTATTTTGCCGCCCTTTTGTGAGTTCGACACTCCATACTATTGTTGCAGAATGGAGTAAAATGGAAACATGAGCCGCAGTAAGATTTTATTTGCAGGAATATTTCATTTTCACCAGCTTTCTGCTATAATGAAGAAATGAAAACGACTCACCCATTTGAAATAGGAAAGAAGCCGTGCGATACCCTCAAAGAGTGTCTTACCTCGTACACAAAGAAACAGCTTTGTATGCTCGCGAAAAAAATGTCGCTTGATAAAAGCACAAAAATCAACTCGCTGAAAAAAGATTCTCTTGTCGCCCTGCTGGAACCGAAAATACTTGATTCCGTTCCTTCAATATTCAGATTTCTTCCACTCGAGTTTTTTATTGTCATTGATGTCATTTCCAAAGAAACCGTAGAAGAAAAAGACAGATGCCTAAAAATAATTGAAGATAATTTCGGAGACAATTTTGAGAACATATCCTTTGAAGCAGCAAAATTTGCAATTACATCCGGATTTCTGTTTGTCTTCAAAGAGAGTCCCGAAGTTTTTCCCAAAATGATTATTCCAAGAGAACTCCGAAAAATCATAGCGGACCTGCATAAAAATGTCGAAGCCGAAAAATACATTCCGGGAGACATGACAGATTTCCTTAACTACGCTGAAACGCTTGCATCCCTTTACAGAGTCTGCACGGCGGATGTCTTCATGCAGATTTACAACCGTGACTTTCCGGAGAAAAAAATAATTGAAGAAATAAAAAAGGAGGTCTAGCTTATGGGAGAGCTTGTATTTGAATCTTCCTTGTCAAATGAAGAAATCGCAGAAAACTTCAAAAACATCTCATTCTTCGACGGACTGATACAAGGATTGAATGAAGCGTTGGCCTATGAAAAAGGAAATGCCAGAGCCGAGACTTATTCAAGAAAACAGAACCTACCGGAAGTTAATGTCGCAAAAGAAAGAGCTTCGCTTAACATGACGCAAAAGGCATTTGCCGCATTAATTGGAGTTTCAAAGCGTACCGTAGAAGCCTGGGAATGTGTAAAATGCACCCCATCCCCCACCGCAAGAAAACTCATACACCTGCTTAGTGTCGAGCCTTCTTTGGTGGAGAAATTGTAGGGGCCAAATTAAGAATTTTACAGTCATGCTCATACTCTTCTTTTAGAGAGTGTTTTTTTCCGAAAAGATGGTTATTGAAATAATGCGTCACCGGGAAATCAGTGCCGAAAAGAATTTT
>JAFOTA010000062.1 GCA_017421145.1 Treponema sp. | reverse complement strand
TTTTATTGATTCGTTCATATTATCCCATCCCTAAATTTTCCACACATCGCGTGCGACCTTGCAGTATTTGCTTTCCAGATACTTTCTTTGCACATTTTCGTCCTTGCGGCACTGGAATGCTGATAGGGGCTTTAGCGTGGTGCGGTGATAATCCGGGTTGATGTCCGTAAAATAAATCTGGTCGCGGCGGAACAGGTTCAGGTCGAGCATCTCCACATTGTGTGTCGCACAGACAATCTGGGCCTCGCTCACCTTGGATTTTATAAACCGTCCCACAAGCTGGCGGACGATAAGCGGATGCAGATGGCTTTCTATCTCGTCACACACAAAAATCTTTCCTTTCTGAAAAATGTCCATAATGGGGCACATGAGGCGTATAAGTTTCTGGGTTCCAAGAGATTCTTCTATAATATCGAGCGAAAAGCCTTTATATATGGTCCTCACCGAAGTAGACACAACGGTCTGGTTCAAAAACATTGCCCTAACGGCCTGGGGCATGTCGGGAGGAAGTTCAGCGGCAGTCATAAGACGCTGTTCGCTTTTCGCCTTTATGTCAACAATATCGCTGCCCGTGTCCCGCATAAACCTGAGGAACATATCCTTTATGGCCTTGTCATGTTCCATTTTGCTTGCGGAGTATTCGAGCCAATTATTGTTGTCGTTCATCAATATGACAAGCCCGTCCTTGTAGAACAAAAAAGCGTTGGCAAGCTCCTCATAGTTCAAATTATTCACGGCAAGGCTTAAAATCAGCTTGTTCGGGGTGAGTTTTTCCTTGCATAGCTTTTCTATGCGGCTAAATTTTTCGCCAGTCTTGACTTTGTTTCCGTCCCGGCTAAAAATAATTCCCATCCTTCCGTTTGGGGCGTAAGAAAGGCTTTCCTTAAAAATTTTATTATTATCATAGGAGAAGCAGTAAAAGTAGCGCACCTTTTCCCAGACAAATTCCATTTCGTATTCCGTTGGTCTATCCTGGCTCAGGCGGTGCGGGGTTCGGGGCAAAAGGTCTCCGGGCTGCAAAAGGTGGCTTGTCGTTACCATTGTCTGCATAATCGCCATGCCAGTTAGGACACTTGTCTTGCCAGTGGCATTTGAGCCATATATTGCGCAGGCTGGATTCACCCGTTCGCCATCAAAAGGGATAAGGCAGTCCTCAAATGTGTCATCGGTAGTTGCCCTCAGATTGAGCGTAACCTTGTCGCGAATACTCCGAACATTTGAACAAGCAAACTCCAATAGCATAGCCAGCTCCCCTGCCACTTAAACGATGCGTTATACACGTAAATAACGGTATGACACCAACTTTAATAATGCCCCTCTACAGAACTTTGTAACGGTGCATTACACTAGTTAATCACATACCATCATAATTGTCAATAAAATATTATTGATTCATAATTTAACTTTCCATTTTGTGAAAAACTTCATTATTTCTTGATTAAAACAGCATTTTTCTTTGATTTACACTTGACACACTTTCTTTTATGATATATTCTGTCCAATGGGTCAATGGTGCCCCAACAAAAAAGGCCTCCTTGGGAACAACGGTATTCGCGGTACCGCATCTTCAGGAAGCCTGCCTAATTGGTTTGACACATCTGTAAATGTATCATCAATCGAATGAGGATATTGTACCACAGATCTGCCGTTCGTGTCAAAGAGAAAATTTTACCCCTACGAAATAAAGGGGACATTCCGGAAGGGTGGTACGGCAACTTCTGGAAGAGGATATACTATGGAAGAAATCAGAACTTCCTTTAACGGCAAGGATGGCAACGGCGGACTCACATTGTACGCCAATCCTTTTGGCACGGGCAAAAAGTTTTACGGGCGATTTGAACGCGATGTTCTCAGCATGGAAAACCTTGTCTCGCGTATACAGGAAAAGAATCCCGGCGCAGATGAAATCATCATCAACACAGGAATCAGCTACATCAAACGCGAGATTCTTGCGGCACTGAAAGAGGGCAAGGCTGTAAACCTTCTTGACCTGGGGGAACTGTACATAGGCGCAAGCGGAAGCGTCGCAGATGATTCGGCAAGGGAAGTCTCCGAACTCACGCTCACGATAAAATTTTCCGCCTCGCAGGTACTCAAGGATTCCATCTCCAATGTCTCCATCGGGAACGTGGTGTTCTCAAACACGGCCCCAGCAATCAGCAAAATCTTCAACTGGTATACCGGGGAAGAGTCCACCACCCTCACGGCAGGTAAGAACGTCATTCTTGAGGGCAAAAGGCTCAAGCTTGGGTCAGATGAAAACTGCGGACTCTTTCTTGCTCCCGCCGATGAAAAAGGAGAGGTTCCGGATGACGAAACAATCTGGCTCAACTGCACATCCCTTGTGCGCCAGAACACGCCCAAAAAGATTGACTTCTACCTTCCCGAAACCGCAAGCCCCGGCTCTGCCTACAGGATTGTCGTAAAATCAAACTATGTAAACGGCACGACCAAGCGCAAGGAGCCTGTGTACACCTATAGCGAGGTGGTCACGGTAGCGTAAAGAAAGGCCCACATGGCGGACCGTCTCTTGCAAAACAAAAGGCGGTCTGTTCGTTTATTTGTAAACTATCGGCTCCCCAAACTTGTAATCCCTGTCGCTTGTTTTGCCTAAAAGCTCCGGCAGATACTTTGGGCTGCACCCATCACCGGGCCTTACAGAACGGATATTTTTTTCTGTAAAGATTTCACCTTTCGCTATATCCGCACAGGCAAAAAGAGAGCGGGCAAATTTTCTATTTTTTTTCATTTTATCAGATAATTCATAATTAACTTGACCTAGACATTCTTCAGTTTCCCGCACTCGCTTTACCATCTCGGCAAACTCATCTTTTGTCATCGAAAATGCAGCATCCGGTCCACCAATTGAACGGTCCATGATAAAATGCTTTTCAATAACCTGTGCACCTAATGCAACAGCAGCACAAGGAGCGATGCTTCCTGCTGTATGATCACTTAATCCAACTTTACAGCCAAAACGGTTTTTCAAATCTGGGATTGTCAACAGATTGGCTTCATTTAATGGAGCTGGATACGATGACGTACATTTCAATAAAGTTATATCTTCATTTCCAGCTTTATGACAAGCATCAACAGCCTCTTGGATTTCCTGTAATGTTGCAATTCCTGTGGACATAATCATTGGCCTGCCCTTACTTGCAGCGTACTCAATTAGAGGAATATCAACCAATTCAAATGAGGCAATCTTTATAATCGGATTATTCAAGGATTCCAAAAAATCAACCGCAGATTTATCAAAAGGAGTTGAAAACAATGGAATATCCAAGGACTTAGCGTAATCAAAAAGTTCTTGATGCCATTCCCATGGAGTATAAGCCTGCTGATAAAGTTTATAAAGAGTTGTCCCATCCCAAAGCGTCCCCTGTTTGATTTGGAAGTATTCATTCTCGCAATTAAGGGTTAGTGTATCTGCTGTATAAGTTTGAATTTTTACTGCATCGGCTCCAGCTTCTTTAGCAGCTTTAATCGATTCGAGAGCAATTTCTTTTTTATGATTATGATTT
>JAFOTA010000006.1 GCA_017421145.1 Treponema sp. | reverse complement strand
TCCGACTACGGCTACTTTTCCGACATTCCTGAACGGGAGCGTAAATCCGTGTTCTACGGCGGAATCCATTGTTGCCTTTGAGCACATGGTGTATGTTCCGTACTGCTTGTTGATTCCTTCAAGACGAGAGGCAAGGTTTACTGTGTCTCCCATCATCGTGTAGTCGAAGCGGTTTCTGGAGCCGAAGTTTCCGACTGTCGCAATTCCTGTGTTGAGACCGATTCTCTGCTTTACCGGTTTTCCAGTAATCTTCATAAGTTCGTCCTGCATTTCAACGAGCTTTTTCTGGCATTCAAGCGCGGCATCTATTCCGCGTTTTGCGTGGTCTTCTTCAAATGTAGGTGCGTTCCAGAATGCGATGATTGCGTCACCCTCGTATTTGTCGATCGTTCCGCCGTGTGCCATGATTATGTCCGACATTTCGCTCAGGTAGAGGTTGAGGAACTGCGTCATCCCTTCAGGTGTCATGCTTTCTGAAATCGTCGTGAATCCCTGGATGTCCGAAAAGAATGCCGTGATTTCACGTCTTTCGCCGCCGAGCTTGAGAAGGTCCGGGTTTTCGATCAGATTTTCGATGACCGTCGGGCTGAGGTACTGCTTGAACGCCGTTTTCAGGTAGCGCCTCTGTTTTCCTTCAGTGAGGTATGTTTCAAGGATCGATGCGATGAAAGCTCCTGAAAGTGCAAGCAAAGGCACGAAGAATGGCATTATGAGTCCGGGTATGAAAGCTCCGATCGTTGCTCCGATATACGCTGCGATCACTACGATGAAAATAAGCACTTCAATCAGCACGGATTTTGCGTTGGCCTGTTTTGTGACTCCGCCTATGAAACATCCGAGTATTGATGCCAGTGCGATTATGAGAAGCGTGACCCAAAGCGGCGACTCAAAAAGATATGATTCGTTCAGTATTGTGTCCAGCTGGCACACATGCACTCCGACTCCAGGATAGTTTGTTCCGATCGGTGTGGTACAGATATCGAAGAGTCCCGGTGCATAAAGACCGAAGAACACGTGGCTTCCTTCAAACTGCTCCAGATCAAGCAGGTCATCTCCAGGATCGAATTCTTCGCCGTTTTTTTCAGCTTCTTCTATTGCAAGCTCCGTCCTGATTATCTGCTCGGCATTATATGGAATGTAGTTGTCGAGCGAACGTTGGAAGCGGATGTACATGCCTCCGTCACTTGCAAGAGGAATCTTCTTCAGATCAGGTAAATTTTCCCCTACGATAAGGCTCGCGACCGCAAGTCCAGGTTCTGCAAGCGGTGAAGTGGAATAGAATCTGTTCCGCCTTGCAGTTCCGTCGCCGTCAAGGGAGCTTGTGACGTTTCCTAGTATTGCTGCATTGTTTTTGATGTCATCGACCGGGTAGAGCGGTGCCGGGTATTCCGTTCCGTCTCCAGATGCGATTTTCGTAGCCTCAGGTGAATAGTACACGGTTTCAATTACACGTCCGAAATTGCTGCATGCTTCGCCGAGAATCCTGTCATCTTCAGGACCGTACATCGATGGTTCCGTGTACAACATATCAAATGCTATTGACGCTGCGTTTGCGCGGTTGAAAAAGTCGATTATCTTTGCGTATGATTCACGCGGCCATGGATATGACCATCCGAGCGTTTCGCTTGCCCAGTTCAGGCTTTCCTGATCCAAAAGCACGAGCGTTATGTCTTCCGACGGTTCGAATGCATCTGCCGTAGCCGACATGCGCATGTCATACGACTTTCTTTCAAACCAACCCGTGATTCCTGAAAACTGCAGTACAACGGACACCAAAAAGACCGCTCCTGCAGTAATCAGGAACCTTAGATACTTTTTATTAGATTTCATAGTTCCCCTGACTTATCTTACGGCCTCATCATAGCGTTCTTCACGGTATTCCATCGTGTTTTCCAAGTTTTTCTCAGCCTTCCTTACATGGGACTTTATGTTCGTGATCCTGCTTGAAGGACTCGGGTGCGTTTTGAAAAAGCCTGACTTTGAAGCGGATTTTTCGAATGATTTCATTTCTTCGAGCATGCTTATCATTGCAGAAGGCTGATATCCTGCCGCTGCCATGAGCTGTACCGCCTTTTCATCGGCATCGTATTCCTGTCCCTGAGAGAATCCGCTTCCCACCATTGATGAGATGATGTCGTCCGAAACGTCTTCCATGCTGTCATCTGAGAACGCGCTGTCGATTGCATCAAGGGTGTCCTTGAAACGGCTTGCCTTGATTGAGTCGAGGCTGTGCTTGAGCTGGATGTGGGCTATCTCGTGCGCTATTACGGCTGCAAGTGCGTCTTCCGTATCTGCGCAGTCTATGAGTCCGCGTGTCACGAGAATGTGTCCGCCCGGAGTTGAATATGCGTTCACTTCATATGGTGCGTCAAGGATTACTACGTGGTAGCCGTTGTAAAGGTAGGGGTCGTCTGAGTTTATGACGAGCGTATTGCAGATTTTGTTGAGGTATTTCTGAAGCTTTCTGTCGTTGTAGACCCTGTAGTTCGTAAGTATGTTGGCCGCAACCGTTCTTCCGATGTAATATGAGTCTTCAGGACTGATGTCTTCCGCAAGTTTTGTGACCGCCGTTACGACTCCCTGCATTTCTTCCGGCAAAAAAATCTCTGCAAGTGCCTGACCGAATGCACATGATGAAAAAAGTACCGCCGCTGCCGCAGAAAAAATCAATCCGCGGAAAATTCTTTTCTTTTTAGTCATCATTCGGCTCCTTTGAGGTGACCCTCATCAATGAAATATTCAAGTTCCGAGTCTGAAATGGTCATTGCTTCGATTGCATCGACTGCGGAAAAATCAAGGTTCCTGTGGGATGAGCTGTACACTCCCTCGCTTTCTTCAGAGAATCCTTTTCCTGCAAGGGCAAGTTCTTTAGTTGATGCGCTGACGTTTCCTCCGCTTGAAGTCTTCGTGATCTTCTTGTTGGTAAGATTTCCTTCCGCCACCCATCCGCTCTTTGAACCTGACGAAAGCTGAACGTGCACTTTTTTTCCTGACACCTCAAGCACTTTCACCTGGTCGCCGTATGAAAGGGTTCCCACGTCCTTTGCGAAATTTCCCTCGCCGTTTTTGAGCACCGCTGTCTTTGTCTTTACGTAAAGGGTCTGTCCTTTTTTATAGGTCGCCGCAAACACGGAAACCCCTGTAATTATAAGGAACAGAGCTAAAATGATTCTTTTCTTCATAAATATCTCCTTGTTTTCTATTATTTGCCATGATGCAGAAAATGTCCATACCACAGCTAAACCATCCGTGAAACTTAAGTTTGTCTGCGGTTACTGTCATACGTCCTATTTGCTGAACTTCGTGAACCTTGCCTTGCGGTATGACTGGGTGTCCTTTACCGTAAGTTTTTTCAGCGCCTTGTTTACCTTTGCAATGCGGTCCTTGGGTTTCGGATGCGTCTTGAATTCCCCGGTCACCTGCATTTTTTCAAGCATGGTCACCATTGCGGAAGGTGAATATCCTGCCGCCGCCATAAGGGAAAGAGCACGTTCGTCAGCCGCGAATTCCGCCTCCTTCGAATATCCGTTGACGAAATAATCCACTACGAAACCGGAAAGATTGTTCAAGTCTATGCCCATGTCGATTTCGGACTCATCGAATCCTGCACGTGCAAGGCTTGATTTGGTCGTTTCGCTTATCTGGGTTATGTATTGCATGGTCTTCTTGTATCCCGGCAAGCTTGAAAGCGTGTTCTGGAGCATGTTGGCCCCGGATTCGCCCATTCTTTTTTCCTTTATCGTTTCAAGACCGTGCTGGAGCTGTACGTGCGCTATCTCGTGGGCTATGATTGCAGCCATTGAATCTTCGCTGTCCGCACAGGAAATCATGCCGCGGGTTATGAGAATGTGTCCGCCCGGAGTTGAAAAAGCGTTGATTTCATCGGAGTCAAGGATTTTCACGTGGTAGCCGTTGTATGGAATCTGCTCGTCCGAATTTATGACCAAGGTCTGGCAGATTTTGTTCAGGTATGATTCAAGCTCCTTGTCTTCGTAGAACGAATATTTTTTGAGCATTGCCGCCGCAGCCGCACGTCCGATGTAATATGCGTCCTCATCGCTGAATTCAAGGGTGTATGCCTTGTAAAGCTGTCCCAAATCAGAATCTCCGAAAAGTCCTTCAACGATATCCGTGGAATTTCCGGTAGATTTTCCGAAGTCGAGCATTTTGCCTATGTCAAACGCATGTGCTTCAACTGCAGAAAAAAGAAGCAGGAATGAAAGGGATGCCGCATTTACCAGCCTAAGTGATTTTTTCATCATTCAGCTCCTTGCAGATGCCCTGCCTTTATGAATGCTTCAAGGTCTGAATCAGGTACTGTGACGTTTTCAATTGCATCTACCTTTGAATAGTCGATTTCGTCATCCGCGCTCTGGATTACTTTTTCAGACTCCTCCGTAAATCCTTTTCCGGCCAGGGCAAGCTCGCTCGTCGATGCCGAAACTGAACCGCCGCCCGAAGTCTTTACGATTTTCTTTTTGGTGAGTTTGTTGGAATCTATCCAGCCTGTCTTTTTTGCGCCTGAAACCTGCTGCACCTGGATTTTGTTTCCTGAAACCGAAATTACTTTCAGTTCGTCCCCATAGTTTAAGTCAGCAACGTTTTTTGCACCTCCGCCGCTTGTGCTTTTCAACACGGTAGATTTCACGCAGACATAAACTTTGTCGCCTTTTTTGAGCGATGCAGCAAACGCGCTTATGCTTATCAAAATCATAATGAACAGTAAGATCTTTTTTTTCATGAGCAGCTCCTTTCTTTATATATATATAACATTCTAACGGAGATAAAGGTAACATGCAAACGAAATCGGCGTTTGTTTGGCATTTATTATCGAGAAAAAACAAAAATAAAAAAAAACTTGCCAACTTGAAAATTCCGTGCTAGGATTTAAACAAGCTGATGAAGGAAGCGGTAGGGCAGTTCAGAAACTGGCTTTATGCCGCACTGTCGGTTGCAGTTTGAGGACAGTCCTGGTCAGCGCGGGGGATTTGCGTATGCGGTCCGGTGAGAAATTGATTTGAAAAAAAAGGAGGGTTTTCATGGCTAAACAGCAGAGAACCATCGGAGTATTTGTCCTTCAATTGGCATTGGCAATCTATCTGGTTGTCACGGGTCTTTGCCTTGTTGCCCCGACGCTTGGAAGAAGCATTTCCAGTGAGGAGATCAGAGCCGTCGCTGAGATTTTCAAGAATCCTAACATAGGAAAAATAATCAGCATCGTCGTTGGAGTCGTATTGATTGTCTGCGGAGTTATGTTCGCTATCAAAGCCCTGTTTACTGACCTTGGTAAAATCGACGACGTATTCAAGTATGTGACGCTGATTGTATGGATTGTCGTGACGGTAATCACTCTTATCAATTGTTTCAGTGATTTCAAGAACGGTGCCGTAATGCACTGGCTTTTGGTTCTTGCAAAGAATGCCCTTATAATCGGAGGCATCCTGACAATCAAGAACGGAAAATAAAGCCTGTTGAGGATGAATCTTATCAAAAAGCCCTGGAGATTAGCCGTCTTCGGGGCTTTTTTTTGACATTGCGGCTTCTTTTGAAAAAAATTCGGCAAGGTTTCCTTCAAGCGGCTTGTAAAGATATTCTCCTTCAAGCCTTAGAAAAGCGTCGCGGCTTATGTTTTTTGCACCGTATCTTGCCATGTTGTCCGTATATACCTGGCTGTCGATGAGCTTTCCGCCGCATTTTGAAAAAGCACGTGCAAACACCGCAAACGTAGATTTAGATGAATCGGGGCCTATCGTGAACATGCTTTCGCCGAAAAAAACGGAACCGATCAGAACGCCGTACAATCCGCCTGAAAGCTTTCCGCCGTCCCATGCTTCAAAACTGTGTGCGTATCCTTTTTTATGGAAAGCGCAGTATGCATCCATGATTTTTTGACCTATCCAAGTGCCGTCCTGTCCTTTCCGGTTCATTTTCCTGCATCCTTCTATGACTCCGGCAAAATCCTTGTCCATGGTATAGGCGTAGGGGCTGTGCTTTAAAAATCTGTCTATGCTCCGGCTTATGTGGAGGTCTTCCATCCTTAGGCAAAAACGCGGCTGCGGGCTGTGCCAAATGACCGGTTCCCCTTCGTCTTCGTTGAACCATGGGAATGCGCCCTGCATGTATCCTGAATAAAGGAGCTGGAGAGGAATTTCACGTGTGACCATCGAGATTCCCCGTTGCGGAACAGGGAACTCTATTATGATGCCCGGATCCAGATAATCCAATGGAAGCTCGTTTATGTCCACCATGTATCTGTTTTTGCCCGGTGACTTTTCTT
>JAFOTA010000061.1 GCA_017421145.1 Treponema sp. | reverse complement strand
GTTCTGAGTCGGTCATGAAAGTTCCTTTGTTTTGCTGTTTTCTTTAATGCAGTATATCAAAAAAGCTGAAAAAATGATAGAAACCCGCCGTATCATTTGTTTTAAATACCTTGAAATAATTTTTTTTTGACTTATAATGTATAAATTAGGAGCAAAAAATGAAAACGACAAACAGATTTCTTGTTGTTGGAGCCGTAATTTTTGTGGTTGTCGGTCTTGCGGCGGTTGCAGTTGCATCTACCATGCTGTTCAGACGGAATGCAAAGGATCAGCTTGAACTGATGGAATATACAAAAATCCTTGAATTGGAAAACGGTCTTTTGCCGGAGAAAAAACTTTCCGTTCAGTTGTGTCAGTCGCCTGCCGTTGTAGATTACATGAAAAATCCTGATGATCCGGATGTGCGCAACATGGCATTCCGTGAATTCAAGTCGTTTCAGGATTCTTTTGCTTCACACCGCATTTTCTGGATTTCCGACAAGGATCTGAAATATTTTTCAAACATGGAATTCATTTATGATTTGGACAAAAGCGATCCGGGCAATGCCTGGTATTCAAAAATGCTTTCCGGGAATCAGGCTTTCCAGTTTGACGTGAACTATGACATCGGAATCAAAAAGACCCTCATGTGGATTGACATCCTGGTTTACGATGAAAACAAAAAGGCAGTCGGTCTTGCCGGTACCGGTGTCGAGCTGGATGATTTCGTGAACTCCATGTACAAGACGCTTGACGACGGAGTCACCATGTACATGTACAACGGAAACAGGGAAATATCTGCGTCCAGGAATCTTGACGACCTTGAGAACAAAGTGCTCATAACGGCTGCCCTACCGGATTTGAACGGTACCGACGATTTTTTCCCGTCTGAATCAAAATGCATTTCGACTATGCGCGGCGTGTATCTTCTGGCTCCGGTTGAATCTCTCGGTTGGCAGCTTGTACTTTTCGTTCCGCTTACGGTAAAGGGGTTTTTCCAGAATGCTCTAGTTCCGTTCTCCGTGTTCATTTTGATTGCAGTCATCCTGCTGATCGTATATTCCATAAGGAGTCTTTTCCAGCCGCTTACCGAAGTTAAGGAAACTGCAAAAAGCCTTGCGTCCGGTGATGCAGACCTTACCCGCCGTCTTAGCACTGAAGCATATACTCCGTTCAAAGCGATTCACAGCATCGTGAATAATTTCAACAGCTTCATGGGAAAGATGCAGGACATGATGGGAACCATCAAAAAAACAAGCTCCACGCTCGACGTCGTATCAAGAAACATGAAGGAAAGCGTTGCCTCCGTATCTGATTCAATGACTTCAATCAGATTGAGCATCGGTGATGTCCAGGAGCAGATAGAAAATCAGTCGAACGGATTCAATGAAGCTGCGGAAGTCGTAAGGGAAGTTGCCGTAAGCATAAACACGGTAAATGAAATGATAGACGCTCAGACGAAAATCATCGGTGAATCAAGTTCGGCAGTCGGACAGCTCGTTAAAAGCATTGAGCAGATAAGCGGATCCATGGAATCAATGGCAACGGCTTTCAACGTGCTTGACGACGAAGCCCAGAGCGGACTGTCCAAGCAGCAGAAAGTCAACGAGCGCATCGCACAGATTGAACAGCAGTCCCAGATGCTTCAGGAAGCAAACACGGCAATTGCATCGATTGCGGAACAGACCAATCTTCTTGCAATGAATGCGGCAATCGAAGCGGCTCATGCAGGCGAGGCAGGAAAAGGTTTTGCAGTGGTTGCAGATGAAATCAGAAAGCTTTCGGAAACTTCATCCGGCCAGTCCAAGACGATCGGTGAACAGCTTAAGAACATTCAGGACAGCATCGGTGACATCGTTTTGGCATCTCAGGAATCAAGCTCGGCATTTGAAAGCGTTTCGACCCGCATTCAGGAAACGGACAATCTGGTTCAGTCTGTCAGACGTTCGCTTGAAACTCAAAACAAAGATTCACGCAATGTCATCGGCTCCCTTGAAGACATGGACAGGACTGCGGAAAACGTAAGGCGTGCATCGGTCAAGATGGCGGACGGAAGCAACCATGTCCTTGATGAAATGAACAAACTGCATTCTTCGCTTGAGGCCGTGCAGGGAAGCATGGAAGCTATGTCCGAAAATACCCAGAAGGTCGTAAAGAGCGGAAACCAGCTTGATAAGTGCGTCGAAGAATTTGACGTGAACGTTACTAAGCTTGGTGCCGATGTCGCAAGGTTCAAGACGACGTGACGGAATTAAAAAGCGGCGGAGCGCATCTGTAACCATCTATGAAATCTTATGTTTATGTTTTTGAGGAATGTAAGATGAATAGAAAATTTTTCAGTATCAGTTCTGCCGCCATGATTTTGAGTGCGATGTCCCTTGCCTCATGTGAATCTGTTCATGCCGGAAAAAACGAAATGCCCATGGAAACCGTTGAAGCAGACGTTTCAAAATTCGAAAAGGCGAATCCTGATTTTGTTTCAGAAACTTTGCGCACGCCGGATCAGCTGAAGCGGATTTCCAAGTCCGGTCAGGAATATTCCCACAAGACGCTTATAGTCACTCTTGAAGATACGGTCACTCCCGCCCAGATTGATGAGCTTGCCGCAGATTTCGGCCTGGATGTCGGCTATAAATATTCCATGATGAAAGCATGCTCTCTTTCTTCTCCGGTTGAGCTGACCGACAAGGAACTGGACAAGCTGATTGAAAATCTTGAAAAGGACGGCAGGGTCATTTCCGTGTCAAAGGATTATATTTATTATCTTGACCGCTCAAAGCTTTTGATGTCCGAATGATCCGTCCTCCGGTCACCAGTTTTTTTTTCCAGTCCAGTAGAATCTTCCTTTTGAAAGGTTGATTCCTACAGCTCCTTCTTCATGCAGTTCGGAAAGCAGGCTTTTTACTGTTGAAAAAATCAGCGCATAGCTTACCGGACGCAGGGAGATTTTAAATTCCTTGAAAGCTTTTTCAACGATCTGCTCGGCTGTGCGTTTTTTTCTTCCGGTCAGTTTTAAAATGAAATCAGAAAGATTTTCCAGTGCCTTTATGTTTTTCCTGATTATTTTTTTTGCCTGCTCACGGTTTTCCGGAACTATGCCGTGCGACTGTATGAAATGGTCGGCATCAAAATCAGCGAGCTTTTTCATCGTGCGCAGTGCCTGAAGCGGAAATTCCTGATATGAAATCCTGCATTTTTCAAGCTCATCGATTCCAAGAAATGCATCCCCGGCGAACAAGATTTTTTTTCCGTTTTCCGCATTGTAGATTATTCCGAGGTGCTCAGGCGAATGACCGTACAAATCAATGAAAGTCAGCTTGTTTCCGTCCGGCAGCAGAACCGAAGAGCCGCTTGTGATGATGTCCGTCGGTTCGAAAGTTTCCTTCAGAGTGTATCTTTTTTTCAGCTGTGGTATGCAGCTTCCGCCCCAGATGCGCTCAATGTTCAGGCTTTGTTTTTTTACCGGAACGGCTTCGGCTTCGGAGATGTAGATCCTTGCATTTGTCCTCTCCTGTATATAATGGTTCAGCCCCACATGGTCGGAATGTCCGTGCGTGTTGATTATGGCCTGGACGGTAAATCCTCCGCGCGGTGAAAATTCCGATTCAAGTTCTTTCCATAAATCAGCGCCGTTTTCGGGATCCAGACCCGTGTCGATCAGATAGAGGTTGTTTCCGTTTTTGTCTGGTGCGTTGATCACCCCGACGTTCGTATCCCCGGGAATGTAGTAAACGTTTTCAATAATTTTTTTCATCAGCATATATTATAAGATTATCGTTTTAATGGGAAGAAATCAGCTGATTCTGGGGCAGGTTTTTAAGCTTAAATTAATATTTGCATAATATCTGAATCCGTGGTATCCTATAAGACGGATTTATGCTTAATAAGATTAGAAATTTGTTTCTTTATGCCGGATTGGATAAAGAGTCATATAAAAAAATAGGCGATGCAATCTCTCTGACTAACAGGAAAAACATAAAGGGTTTTTCGATTATCGCCATGCTCACTTTTCTCTTTGTCACCATGTATGCATTTTCCAGGACGGACGAAATGCACGGCAATATACCGGCGTATATTGCAAGCTTCATTTTTTTCGTCATCATGCATGTTGTTTCCATCACTCTGGGAAAAAAATACAAGATTGTTGTGACCGTAAGCGTCTATCTTTTTATGGCCGCGCTGCTTTTTTTCGGAATATACCTGGGGCCTGTGCTTACCCCGGAAAACAGGACGGTATCGTTTTTCGTCATCCTCATGATCATTTCAAGTCTCTTCCATATAAAACCGATCGGATTCATTTTTCTGGTGATTTACGCAACGCTTGCTTACATTGTCGTGGCGATGAAGTTGCAGACCGGAAGCATACTCACTGCAAATCTGGTCAACGCATGCATATACGGATGCCTAAGCATGGCAACGGGAACCTACATAATGACAATCAGGGCTTCAAAATATGAAAGCGACAGCATAAATGAATTCCTTTCGTTCACTGACCAGATGACGGGTCTTGGAAACAGGCGCAAGTTTGAAGCAAAGCTTGAAAGCCTAAGGCATCAGTTCAAGCCGGTCGCGGTGATAACGGTCGATATAAACAATCTTAAAAAAACGAACGACAACCTCGGTCATACTGCGGGCGATGAGCTTATAAAGGCAACCAGCAGATGTTTTTTGCAGACTTTCGGAAAATACGGTGACTGCTATAGAACCGGTGGCGACGAGTTCATTGCGATAGTTTCGGACGTGCCGGAGATTGAAAATAAGGTTGCGGAAGATTTCAGCAAAATGGTCGCTTCATGGAAAGGAAAAACCGTGGATGCGCTTTCAGTTTCATACGGAATCATGTCATCAAGAGGACATCCGGGACTGAGCATAGATGAGCTTGTGCTTGAATCTGACAGGATGATGTACGAAGCAAAGGCAAATTACTACAGATCCATGCATATTGAAAGAAGGAAATAAAACAGTTATAGGAGATGTTTATGTATACGGCAGATGATACAAGGTATTCAAAAATGAAGTACAGGAGATGCGGAAACAGCGGGCTTATGCTTCCTGAAGTTTCGCTCGGTTTCTGGCACAATTTTGGTGACAGCGCAAACTATTCCAACATGAAGAAAATGTGCTACACTGCATTTGACAACGGAATCACTCATTTTGATTTGGCAAACAATTACGGCCCTGAAATCGGAAGCGCGGAAAAAAATTTCGGACTGATTTTCAAGGAAAATTTCAAGCCCTACCGCGATGAACTCATAATCAGCACGAAAGCCGGCTACAGGATGTGGGAAGGTCCTTATGGTGACGGCGGCAGCAGAAAATATCTGATTGCGTCGCTTGACCAGAGTCTCATGCGCATGGGTCTTGATTATGTGGATATTTTCTATCATCACAGGATGGATCCCTCTACTCCGCTTGAAGAAACCATGGGTGCGCTTGCACAGATTGTCAGAAGCGGCAAGGCATTGTACGTAGGCCTTTCGAATTATGACGGCAAGACTCTTGAAGAAGCCCAGAAGATTTTGAGCGCACAGAATGTTCCGTTCATCATAAATCAGAACAAGTATAATATTTTTGACAGAACCATAGAAACGAACGGCTTGAAAGACGGTGCAAAAAAACTCGGCAAGGGAGTGATCTGTTTTTCACCGCTTGCACAGGGGCTTCTCACCGACCGTTATTTGAAGGACATTCCTGAAGACAGCCGCGTAAAAACCGACGGACGCTTTTTAAAGGAAAATGCCGTTGAAGAAAACCGGGAAAAAATCATCAGGCTGAACGGGATTGCACAGAAAAGGAATCAGACTCTAGCAGAAATGGCTCTTGCTTGGATTTTAAAGGATGACGGCGTAACGTCTGTTTTGATCGGAGCGTCAAAGCCGGAGCAGATTCTTGACAATATAAAGGCAATTGAAAACACTTGTTTCACGAAGGAAGAATTGGCGGAAATCGACGGTATAAGTCTTTGATGAAAAGATGCTTTTGGATTTTCAAAATAAATTATTAGGGGACTCAAAATGAATGATAAAAATAATTTGCAAGGCAAGATAAAAAAATCAAGCCTGCTTTTGATGCTGCTTTTGAGCATAGGCGGAACCATCGTGATTTTTACGCTCGTGCAGATTACGCTTATTTCGGCTTCAGCGCAATACAACATTATAAAGGAAGATTCTGCAGTATACGAAGAGGTCGTAAAAGGACACGCCCGTTCGATTGAAAAAACTTTGTGGGGCTACCAAAAGGAGCTTGACTATTATGTCAATGCCGACGTAATGAAAACCGGTACTTTCGAAGATATGGCAGCATGGCTTGTGGCGCATGAGTCTGACCGCTCGAAAGATTTTGATTACATAATGCTTGCAGGCTCCGATGGAATTTCACATAACGACATCGGCTCTCAAACCGACATCGCAAACCGGGATTATTTTATTGAAATCATGAAAAACGGAAAGGATTCGTTCATTGACAATCCTGTCATTTCACGTACTAACGGAAAGCCCGTCGTTCATATTGCCCGCGCCGTAAAAAGGGACGGCAGGACGATTGCGATGCTTGCAGGCGTGATTTTTCTGAATGACCTGACGGATGAATTTTCGAAAATCAAGATTGGAAAGAGCGGATACGGATGGATGCTTGCGTCTGACGGAACCGTCCTGTACCACCCGAATGCAGATTACCGTATGACGGCAAATTTTATAACCGATCCTCCTTCTGAATACAAGGATATTTCCTCCGTTGCAAAAGAGGTTGCGTCAGGCAATCTTGGTACCGGGTGGAT
>JAFOTA010000060.1 GCA_017421145.1 Treponema sp. | reverse complement strand
TTTCCCAAGGTTTTTGATTAAATCATCATCCATTATATCACTTGTGATTATATCACTTGGAAAATTAAATTCCAACCGTCTAGCACCGGATTCGTCAGTAAAAACCGTGCAAGTTGATTTTATGCGCCGGATTTTTTCTTTTACTCCGCCGCATACAAGCGAAACCTTATAATCTCCCTTTTCAGGCAGAACCTGTGCCGATGACGGAACCTCGACCGAAAGCACACCGTTGCCGGCAGATTTCAATTCAAGCCCCGTGCAGTCAAAGGCATATTTTCTTCCGAGCATTTTTTCAGCAGAAGAAAAATCACCGCAGCACACCGCAGTCCTGATCCTTGTGGAGCTGATTCTGGATTCTCCGTAGGAAACGTCATCCACAATCCTAAGCTCTATGGAATTTTCAGAAGCGAACGACGAAAGCCGGTCTATTCCGAAAGCTCCCTTGTAGCCGCACTTAAAATCCCTTCCTTCCGCCATGACCTTCATGGAACATTTTTCAAAAAGGGTTTGTACGAATGACTGTCCATCCATTCTAACAAAATCAGGGGAAAAGTCAATTACTATGGCAAAATCAAGGGAAGACGCACCGGCTTCATCCAATTTCTGCCTGAGAGTGGAAAGCACGCCGCCGCCCGAACCGTCATACGAACGGAAAGGCTTATCAAAAGTGACGATTCCTTTCAATAGACTACCGTATCCGCGTACTGCATCGATCAACGCCTTGTGTCCCAGATGGATTCCGTCAAAGCTTCCGACAGTCAGCGCGCATCCTTTTTCCTTCATTTCAGATGGAAATTTTCCGTCTGTTATATCCTGCCATGAAAATATTTTAAGGGATTTTTTTTCTTCAATATTTTTCGGGACTACAAATCCGTATCCAAGCTTGAAATCTCCCCGGACAATCATTCCGGCAAAAGAAAGGTCCTCATAAAAAACGGCGATCTCCTTTTCCGTCCTGTATTCGGCATTGTCAACAGACTCCGGTCTTTCAAGCCACTTGAACATTCCTCCATGAAGCGGTCTTCCCGTAAGATATGACCTTTCGCACTCAGGCTTGAGTATGTCGGCCTTGAATCCGCATTTGAAAGCCATCTCCGGTGTAAATGCAATAAGGTGATTCTTTATGTCGGAAATTTTTTCGATGCTGTCCTGAACATGTTTTTTTCCGTTTGCAGGAGGCGGAGGATTGTCCCTCAACGAAGCGAAATGCCTGTCATTTTTGATTCCGTTTTCTATTGTAAAATCCGGGAGTTCGTTATAGCATGCGGCATCCTCTAGATTGAAAGGTCCTACTTTTGTCCTGCGCAGTGCAGAAAGATGGGCGTACGTTCCAAGAGAAGAGGCTATGTCACGGGCAAGAGCACGTATATAAGTTCCTTTTGAACAGACCACTTCAATAAGGGCGTATGAGCATGGGTCGCTTTCATCTGCCGGCCTGAAATCCAAAAGCTTGTTGGAATAAATGAACACCTGCCTTGGTTCAAGGCTTACGTCGCTTCCGTTTCTTGCAGCATCTGACGCACGTTTTCCTTCGACATGTACCGCACTGTAAACCGGAGGAACCTGCAGCAATGCACCTGTGAATTTCGGGAGAGTTTCCTCGACTTCTTCCTTTGAGACAGCCCTTCCTTTTTCCATGACCATTCCGCCCGGATCAAGGGTATCGGTACCTTCACCGAAACAGACAAGCGCAAGGTATGTTTTCTTAAAACCAGTGATATGAGGAACAAGGTGCGTGAGGGATCCGCTCAAAACGACGAGAAGCCCCTCGGCAAAAGAATCGAGAGTTCCGGTATGCCCGACCTTTGACGTTCCGAGAGCATGCTTTATGCTCCAAAGAGAAGAAAAACTTGTAAGCCCCGGAGTTTTTGCATAAAGCATTATTCCGGGAACCGTATTATTGAGATTCTTTTTCGGCTTCGGCATCTTGATTTTCCAAGGCATTCAGCTTCTGAACCATCTTGTATCCTTCTTTCAAGCTGAAATCTGCAATGAAAGTCAGCTTCGGGAATTTGTAGATGGTCAGCTTCTTGGCGATGGTGCACTGGATGAACCCTGCGGCGCTCTGCAATCCCCTCGTTGCACGGCGGACGGAATTGTCATCCATGAACGAAGAGACGTAGACTTTTGCATAAGACAAATCACCGGAAACATCGACACGGTTCACCGAAATGAATTCATTGACCCGCGGATCCTTTATCTGGTGAGTAAGAATCATAGAAGAAATTTCCTGCCTGAGCTGCTCACCCAGCCTTTCCATCCTATACTGTCCCATCTTTACTCCTGAGTTCCGCCGGCTTCACTTTCTGCCTTGGCTTCTGCCTGCTCTTCAGCAATGGTCTTTCCGAGCTTGCGTGCAACCTCAACGTATTCGAAAGCTTCAAGCTGATCGCCGACCTGAAGATCCTGCCAGTTTTCAATACCGACGCCGCATTCGAATCCGAACTTGACTTCCTTCACGTCATCCTTGAAATGCTTGAGCGAAGAAACCTTTCCGGTAAACTTGACGACACCGTCGCGTATGACGTTCACGCTGCTTGATCTCTTGATGATACCGTCCGTGACATAGCATCCTGCGATGACACCGACTTTCGGAACCTTGAACGTGTTGCGCACTTCCAGCATACCGGTGACTTCTTCTTTTGTATCCGGCTGGAGCATACCTTCCATGGCCGCGGTGATTTCCTCGACGCACTTGTAGATGATATTGTATTTTCTGATTTCAACCTTTTCCTGATCGGCAAGGGCTTTTGCCTTCGGCGTAGGACGGACGTTGAAACCGATGATGATTGCATTTTCATCAGCTGCAGCAAGGGTAACGTCGCTTTCGTTGATTGCACCGGCACTTGAATGTATGACAGAAAGACGGATATCCCTGGTTGAAAGCTTTTCAAGAGATGTCTTGAGAGCTTCTGCAGAACCCTGGAGATCGGCCTTGATGATGACCTTGAATTCCTTGATTTCACGCTGCTCAATAGTCGTGTAGAGGCTGTCAAGCGTGACTTTCTTGAATGCCTTTGCATCCTCGTATCTCTTGAGTTCCTGACGCTTTGCTGCAAATGCACGCGCATCTTTTTCAGATTCAGTGACCTGGAACGGATCTCCCGCATTCGGCATGCTGACCATACCGAGAACTTCAACCGGCATTGACGGAGTAGCTTCGGTGATTTTCTTACCGCGGTCATCGAACATGACACGGACACGTCCTGAATAGATTCCTGCAACAAAAGGATCTCCTGTTCTGAGCGTACCACGTTCAACGACTACAGAAGCAACGACACCACGCCCCTGATCCACGCGGCTTTCAATGACCTTTCCTTCTGCACGGCAGTCATACTGTGCCTTAAGCTCAAGCATTTCAGCCTGAAGGAGGATTGCATCAAGCAAATCATCAATACCTTCTTTTTTCAAAGCGGAAATGTGAACGTACTGAGTGTCTCCACCCCATTCTTCCGGAGTAAGTCCAAGCTCGCTAAGCT
>JAFOTA010000005.1 GCA_017421145.1 Treponema sp. | reverse complement strand
CGGTTCTTTCACTGGCATTTATCGTAATACTGCGTCTGGCAGTGTTCAGGGCGCCGGCTCCTATCATCGCATCGCTTCTTTCAATAGTGATTTCTATGGTCACGGGATTTTCTGCAACCCATTTCATTTTCGGAAAAGTCCACATACTCAGCATGCTGCTCGGCACGTCTCTGATCGGTTCCTGCATCGACTACAGCCTGCACTTCTTCATGAACTGGAAGGGAAATGTATTGCTCAACTCAGGGGCTGAAATCAGAAAGCACATAAGGAAGGGTCTGGTGCTTTCCCTTCTCTCCACCATAATCTGCTATGTCATGCTCCTTTTCACTCCGTTCAACCTGCTCAAGCAGCTCGGCGTGTTCTCATCGGTGGGAATATTCAGCTCGTTCCTCACCGTTACCGGACTATACCCCCTTCTGAAAATTCCTCCGGAAAACAAGAGGACCATACCGCTTTTAAAGCTGTACCACAGTTCACCGCTGAAGAAAAGCCACCTTACGAGAAGCATCGCGACCGTGGCAATATTCATCGTGCTCGTCGTGATACTGATCGTAAACCATGAGAAAGCCGGTATCCACAACGACATGAACAGGCTTTCAAACCAGACGGGACGCATACTCGACGATTACAACCTGGCATGTGAAGTGACCAACTACAATCCGGCCGGATGGTTCATAGTAAGCGGAGACACTCAGGAAGAAGTCCTCAAAAACGAAGAGTACGTCTGCAAAAAGCTTGACGAATACGGTCAGGGAAGACCAGGATACGGATACCTTGCCACATCCCAGTTCATTCCGTCAAAGGAAAGGCAGTCAAAGTCAATTGAAGCGGTCAAAAAGCTGACTCCGATGATTTCCGAACAGCTTGACATGCTGGGAATTGAACCGGAATATGAAGACATAATAAGAAAAGAATTTGACGGAGCCGCATCGAATTTCATGGAGCCTGGAATAGAGCTTCCTGAAACGGTGACATCGCTTATTTCATCGCTCTGGCTCGGTTTGATAGACGGAAAGCATTACTCCGTTGTCATGCCGGTGCTTTTGCAGGAATCAGTTCCTTACAAGCAGATTGCATCCGAAAGCGAAAACCTATATTTCGAAGACAAGATGGAAGACCTTGGACACGGCCTTGACAAGCTCACGCGCCTCATTTTCATACTCTTTGCGGTTGCATATGCAATAATCGTAATCGTCATGAAATTCTTCTATACATGGCGGCAGACGATAAAGATTGCCCGCATTCCGCTCCTCAGCATACTGGCTATAATCGACGTGTTCATAATCACCGGAAACCCGGTAGAATTCTTCTGTGTGACCGGAATGATACTTGTATTCGGACTCGGCCTTGACTACATGATCTACATGATAGAGAACATGACGCGCACAACATCCGGCAACAAGCACCTTGACCATACGAAGCTCGAGCCTTTCAGCGTCATCATATCTTTCATAACGACGGCGGTTTCATTCGGTGCGCTTGCATTCAGCTCGTTCATCCCGGTACATGCCATAGGGCTTTCGATATGCACCGGAATAATAGCGGCGTACATCGGAACTGTGTTCTAAGGCGGAAAGACATGAAAAAAACATGCATTAAGGCAGCGGTCATTGCAGGCATCACGGCGGCGATCCTCTCGTCATGCGCAACGGCGAAAAGCACGCTTACCACCGCAGACAATCTGTCTTCGGTATATGTGACCAACACGAACAAAGTGAAGCTGCTTTCCCCGGAATACATGGACAAGGAGATCGATGCGCTGTATGTCTTTTCTGCTGATTTCGGAAAACAGAGCATGAGCGCACTGTCATACTTTTTTGCGGACAGCGAGGAAATGAACCTACTCCTCTTGAGCGACTTCGGCATTGAAATAGGAAGCCTCAGATACGACGGAAAGACCCTTGATTTTTCAATGGCTGCTGCAGGCGGTGCAATAAAAGGAGAATACATTGCCTGCGACCTTGAAAACATATTCTATCCGGCGCAATACCTTGAGGAGCATTATGCGGCCTCTTCCCTGATTTTCGAATCATCTGATGCGGACGGTGCGGAAGTTACAAGAACCATTTCCACCGGAAAAAAGACAGTGGAAAAAATCACCATGACTTTGACGGAAGACGGAATTCCCGATGAAGTGACGCTTATCAATTATCTCCGCGGCTACAGCTACAAGCTAAAGCTCACGGAAGAATGATGTTTTTTTTGAAAAAAAACAATAAAAACTTGGATTACATCTTGACATAACAGGTCATTTGTAATATTATAAGGATACTTCAACAGAAGTTGGGCTATTAGCTCAGTAGGTAGAGCAACGCCCTTTTAAGGCGTGGGTCTGCAGTTCGAATCTGCAATAGCTCATGAAAGAACCTCTTGAAAAAAGGGGTTCTTTTTTTTCTTCATGGAAAATTCTCAGCGTAGGCAAAAAAAATCCCCCTGGACACACATGCATCCGGAGGGATTTCTGAACGAAAAGTCATGCAAAGAGGTTTTTACTCGGTGTATGTAGCCGCAACCCCTTCTGCCTTGAATTTGTTGTCATAAATCGTCACGAGGCTTTCGTCAAGCCAACCAAGCTCAAAGCTGTACCAGACGACCGTATGAGTGCTTCTGCCTGATTCCTGGGTAACATACCTGTCACCGAGCACCTGCATTATCTCACCGCGCCTTGCATTTGCCACGACGGGGCTTTCAAACGAGGGTTCCTTTCTGAACGCCGCAAAAGGTTCGTGTACAAGCGCCCATTTTATTCCGGGGCTGAGTGCGATCGAATTCGAAGATGATATGTCAATCTGCTTGTTGCCGTTGCATGAAACAAGGAAAAGCATGACAGCCAGAGACAAAATCGTTATTGTTAGGATTCTTTTTCCCAGATGATACGGTTCCATTATTTTCCGCCGTTAAGTATGAATTTTTTTACTTCAGGATAGATCAGAAGATCGCTGTCAACGAAGCTGAGATTTTCCACCTCATCTATATCCACCCATTTATATTCGGTGTGCTCCGTAAGCTTGTACTTGAAGAACTTCCCCATGTGAGGAACCTTGACTGTATATGCATGCAGATTGTTCTCGCCGTTGTGCTCGAATACCGCCTCTGCAATCAGCTTGCCGGGCTTCACCTTTATACCGAATTCTTCCTTGAATTCCCTGACCAGAGCGGTGGAATCATCTTCTCCGTCCTCAACCTTTCCGCCCGGGAATTCCCACCGGCCGCCCATCTGCCCTACCGGATTCCTGTGCGCAACAAGAACCGTGCGTCCCTTGAATGCAATGCCTGCAATTGAAGTTTTTGTCATAAGCTTTTTTCCTCTGTCAGACAATAATAACCTGAGGAATGATAAAATGCAATAAAGCAGTGATAAAACATGCGACACCGATGTACTTGCGCGAATCTATGAAAATGGCCTTGAGCTTGTCATTCAGCTCGAATTCTTCCGCAGAAGTGGTCACCGTGTAGAATTCAAGTAGTATGGAAGCGCCGCCGGCAAGACCCACAACCGATGGAAGCAGGTCGCCAAGGATCACTATCCCGCGGTATGAAGAAAAAAGCTTTACGAAACCGACAAGAACGGAGATTAGGCCTATCAAAAAGCGGATGCTTCGGCTGTTCAGCCCCTTGAAAGTCCTTTTCTTTTTTGACTGCTGCACCGTCTGGACTTCCGTCGAATCGGAATCAACAGGCTCAGGAACAGTTTTCAGCCCCAAATCCTCCTTGGTCAAATCGACTCCGTAGACAAGGATAAGCCCCGCAAAAATATTCATCACGACAGAAAGGCAATAAAACTGAACCATATCTTTCCCCTTGGAAACAAATTATGGTATCAATTATACAACAGAAATCAATATTTTGATAGATGTGAAGCTCTAAAAAATTGAATCCGGACGGTTTATTTTTGCACGACCTTGCACGAAAGCTCCTTGGATTCCCCTCCGCATGAAACGGAAACCCTGACCTTCGTCATCTCGTAGTTCGGGATTGCAAGCCTGCATGTCTCTTCACCGCCCGATCCCTGGAAATCGAAGTCCAAGGCCTCGGAATATGCGTCCGCACCGTCCGAATTGACTGCAGTAACAACGAACGAAACCTTCTTAGGATATTCAGAGCCGGAATCTTTCTTGGAATACTTTTTCATGCCTATGGAAACATAGACATCCTCGCCGAAGGAAAATGCCGAGAGGCTGCAAAAAACTCCGCCTGCGTGATCTTCATTCTGCTTTGAGGCAAAGATGCTTATGATTATGACCACGCCGAAAGTCACCACCATGGCAAGGAAAATCATGCGGTTCATCTTCGTGCTTACCAGAACCTTGAAAATTCCGGTCTTAGGGGCAGATTTCCCCGTTGCAAGGTCACTGTACTCTTTTTTCTCGTATTTTCTGAATTCCCCGTCCTTGTGATGGAAAACGACGGGCTCCTCACCTTCCGCATATCCGTCTGCAGGCCCGTAGGAAAAATCTGTCTCGCCGTCCATGGCATCCCCCCGCTAATTTTTAAGTATGGACTGTATGAGCGAATCCGTGCGCCACCAGAGTATGTAAACTTTGTCCGATTTTGCAACCAACTCGGAAAGAACGCCCGTGTTGCTGAGGTTGAACGTATAGTAAAGGGTGTTCCTGTGATCGGCCTTGATCTTGCGCGTAAGGACGATCTGGCCGTTGTTCTGTATCATCTGCACCTCAAAGCCGTCGTCTATGACCGCCATGAAAAAATACCATCCGCTTCCGCTCACACCAAGGAAATCGTACGGGATGTTGTATTTCGTGTCAGAGAATTCACCGGCGGCCTGCTCGACATGCGGGGTTATGGTCAAAGGCTTTCCGAACGTTCCGCTTTCTACGTTGAGCGAATAGAGGAGCGTCTTGTCATACTTTATGCCTGACTGCATGCGGCTGGACTCGTCTATGTCCGGCACCGAATAATCCACGTTTATGTAGAGCTTCCTTGAAGAATAGTCCGGCACCACGTTTCCGATTTCCATATAGTATTCTTCCCCATCCTCATACGGAACGGGAATACTCTTTTTGTCTATGCGCACGGTGAAAAGCATGTATCCGTTTTCGGCGAACCAGAACACCCTTGGACCGCTTCCGGTCACGCAGACCACGACCAGCTCCCTTTCGTCAGTGACGTATATTTTTTTTATGAGCGGAAATGGAGTTCCCCCAGGTCCCTGCTGACCAAGATAGCCCAGGGGATTTCCGTTTGCGTCGAAACGAAGGACGATCTGGCTGAGATATTCCCCAAGCTCTTCGTCAAGTTCCTGCCTTTCCACCGGGAGACGGTCAACCACGTACAGGTTTTTCTTGGAGTCAACGGTAACGTCGCTAGTCTTGTTGAACGGATAAGGAACCGCTTTTCTAGTGGCGTTCATCTCCTCCCCGTCTTCAGTCGCAAAAGATGGGCGCGGATTGAGAGACTCCGAATAATAGAGCGTCAGGAGGTCACCATATGAGCTAAGCTCCATGACCTTCCCGGCCTCGCTGTTGGCAATGTAGAAAAAGCCGTCACGCATGGCCAGGCTGGTGGTTATGTTACCGACCTGAGTGTAATCAAAAAGGTTTATTTCGTCTTCGAAATTACCATATTCAAGCGTAAAGACCTGCTGCTCATCAAGTGATGAAGAAGAGCGCGTGCAGGACGAAAACAACAAAGCGAATGTTCCTAGAGCAAAAAAAGCCCGGCCTGATTTAGTCATAGGAACAGAATAAAGAATAAAGTTTATATTGTCAATTAAAAGAAAATTCAATATATTGTTATAAGGGATTTTCCCGTGCGGATGTTCCCAAATTTCTCAGGAGGAACGGTCACAAACTGATTAGGCCGTCTCGATTCGTTTATGTTTGATAAAGTATTGACATTCTTTTTTGGTTCCCAGAACGAGCGCGATGTAAAGGCACTCAAGCCTGTTATTGCAAAGATTGAAGAAAAAGAGAGCTGGGCGCAGTCTTTCAAGGATGAGGAATTCCCTCAGCAGACCCAGATTTTCAAGGACAGGCTCGCAAAGGGAGAAACCCTTGATGACATCCTGCCGGAAGCTTTCGCACTTGCAAGGGAAGCAGCATACCGTGTTTTGGGTGAACGCGCATACCCGGTGCAGCTCATGGGTTCACTCGTGCTCCATTCAGGACGCATAACCGAAATGAAAACCGGTGAAGGAAAGACCCTCATGTGCGTTGCGGCCGCATACCTCAACTCGCTTTCAGGAAAAGGCGTGCACATCGTAACGGTCAACGACTACCTTGCAGAACGCGACTCGGAATGGATGGGACGCGTATACAAATTCCTCGGTCAGACGGTCGGATGCATACTCAGCAGCATGGACAACGAAGCAAGGCGCGCAGCATACAACTGCGACATCACCTACGGAACGAACAACGAGCTGGGATTCGACTACCTCCGCGACAACATGCAGATCGACATAAACCGCAAGGTCCAGAGGGGCTTCAACTTCTGTATCGTCGATGAAATTGACTCGATCCTCATAGACGAAGCAAGGACTCCTCTCATCATCTCAGGACAGGGTGAGGACGACACGTTCAAGTACCATGAGGTCGACAAATACGTGGATCAGTTCTCCGAAATGGAAAAGGATCCTAAAACCGGAGACTATCCTGATGAAGTGGAGCTTACGCCTGAAGCACGTGAAGCACTGCCGGGAGAATACAAGGTCGATGAAAAGAGCAAGAGGATTTCGTTCACCAACAAGGGTATGAACAAAATCAACGACATACTCCACAAGCACAACCTTATTTCAGCAGATTCAACCGTTTTTGACGAGCAGAACTTCGAATACGTGCATTACTTCACCCAGGCAATCCGCGCGCATGTGCTCTACCACCCGGACGTGGACTATGTCGTAAAGGACGGCCAGGTTCAGATCGTCGATGAATTCACAGGACGCATACTTGAAGGAAGGCGCTACGGAGACGGTCTTCACCAGGCAATCGAAGCAAAGGAACACCTGAAGATCGCACAGAGGAACAGGACTCTCGCAACGATCACGTTCCAGAATTTCTTCAGGATGTACACGAAGCTTTCAGGAATGACCGGTACTGCCGCAACGGAAGCAGTCGAATTCAGCAAAATATACAAGCTTGACGTGGTTGCAATCCCGACAAACAAGCCTGTGGCAAGGAAAGACGAAAACGATGAGGTTTATCTTATCGAAAGCGACAAATGGAACGCAATCGTAAAGGAAATAGAAGAGACGCACAAAAAAGGACAGCCTGTGCTCGTCGGTACCGTTTCGGTAGAAAAGTCAGAATATCTTTCATCACTCCTTACCCGCCGCGGAATAAGGCATGAAGTGCTCAACGCAAAGAACCATGCGCGTGAAGCAACGATCATTGCGGAAGCAGGCGCAAAAGGTGCGGTGACAGTTGCAACCAACATGGCAGGACGCGGTACGGACATCAAGCTCGGAGGAAGCCCGGAAATGAGGGCAAGGAAAAGAGCCGGATCACAGGCCACGCAGGAACAGCTGGATGCAGCCCTTGAAATAGAAAAGGAGCAGTGGAAAAAGGACTATGAGGAAGTCAAGAGCCTCGGCGGACTTTACGTAATCGGTTCGGAACGCCATGAAAGCCGGCGCATCGACAACCAGCTCAGAGGACGCTCAGGACGTCAGGGAGATCCGGGACGCAGCAAATTCTACATCTCAATGGACGATGACCTCATGAGGCTTTTCGGCGGTGAACGCATGAAAAAAATCATGTCGGCCATAGGAATGAAACCGGGTGAAGGCCCTATAGAGCACGGAATGCTCAACAAGGCAATCAAAAAGGCACAGAAGAAGGTTGAGGCAAGGAACTTCGAAATCAGAAAGAACCTCCTTGACTATGACGACGTTCTGAACCAGCAGAGGAATTTCATCTATCAGCAGAGGGACGGAATCCTTGAGGACGAAGATCTCAGCACGCGCGTAATCAACAACGCAAAGGAAACTGTTGCAGAAATCTTCGATGAATACAAGCATACTAAGAAGAACGGAAACTCACAGAGCGCACTGATCGACCGCATCAGAGAAACTTTCGGGCAGACGGTTCCGATCGACCAGCTCAACGAAGAAAGCGTGGACGCAATACTCCAGAACGACATAACGCAAAAGGAGCTTCTTGTAGGAAAGCCGAATTTCAACATGTTCATCCGCTACCAGTACATACAGATGATAGACAAGAAGTGGCTCGACCAGCTTGAGTACCTTGACGGTCTCCGCGAAGCCGTTCACCTGCGCTCATACGGAAGCAAGAACCCGCTCACGGAATACAAGAACGACGGTTTCGACCAGTTCGACGTGATGCTCGATTCAATAAGGAAATCTGTTGAAAGCAGGATTTTCAAGGTGAAGATCCAGCTCCAGCCGGGTGCAGAAACACGCAGGCCTCCGCAGCAGATGATGCAGATGAACGCAAAGCATGAGGACGCAGGATCAGCAATCTCACCTTCACAGCAGGCTCAGCAGGCATTCAACGCAAGGCAGGCACAGCAGGGTGCGGCAAATACGGGAATGAAATCAGGAAGGCAGGGACAGTCGGTCACAGTGATGCGCACGGTTCCAAAAGTCGGAAGGAACGATCCTTGCCCATGCGGAAGCGGAAAGAAATACAAGCTCTGCCACGGAAGGAACGGCTGATAAAAAACTGACCGGACGAACAAACTGTAATTCAAATAAAAACCCCGGAGGTGCAAGCAAGCATTTCCGGGGCTTTCCATATTTTAAGCAGCTTTTTTAAGCTTCTTCATAACGATAACGCATTATCTTGAAGTTTTCTTTCCGGGATTGCCGAACCTGTTGAGCGGCCAAATCCTCAGGCTTGCTTTTCCGAGTATGCGGTTTTTGTTCACGTACTGCGGCGCAAGGTTGGTATAATAAGTCACTGAATATTCATCGCCTTTGTAGAGCGGAACGCATGTGGACTCGTAGCTGTGCCTCATGTCCGCGGAATTGTAGCGGTTGTCTCCCATCATGAAATAGCAGTCCTCCGGGATGTACGACGGATTTCCCGAATCATCGTTTGCAGGGAAAAGCCCCATGTTTCTCTGATCCATGAACGTTATGTAGGTTATGAGCCTCTGGAGAACCTGAATCTGTCCGTTGCGGTATGAATCGGTGCTCCAAGCGATGTCGTCGGCGTTGTCTGAAAGAAGCTCCCCGCTCCTTACTATTATGCGGCCAAGGGTGAGCTTGAACATCAGGTTGAGCCTGAAAAGAGAGTCGGTGTAAAGGTCTCCGCCAACAAGATGCTTTCCAGTGACCGTTCCGTTTTCGGTATAGCCCCTGAGATCCCCAAGCCCCTCGTACCAGTCGTTCATGTAGTGCCTGAACCATGAGGATCCTCCGTCAGCAGTGAGAAGCTTCAGGATGCTCTTTGAAGTGGTGGTCATGAGCGTGTATGCAAGAAGGTCATCCTGCTTTATAAGATCCTTTCCGTCCGCATCAGGAGAGCCTACCGCAAGCTTGTCGAACCTGTCAGAAAGGGACATGCATTCAAGCTTTACGGATTCAAGGTCAAGGTCACGCCTCTCATGCTCGGTCAGGAGAGTATCGTCATAGACATCCTGGGAAACAGGGAAATCGCGCACCTTTTTCTTCACTGAATCAGGAAGCGCATTCAGGTTCCATACGGCCCATCCGTTGTCATCGTCAATCAGCTTGAAATCAGAATCCTTTGTCCTTGAATAGAGGTTTCCGTCCATGAGCAAAAGCTGTTCTCCGGGAAGACCGACCACACGCTTTACAAGAGGATCAGCCTTCATGACGCCGTTTTCATCGACGTTGGACTTCACCAGCGTGAGGGTGAGCATGTACACGAACTGCGAAAGGAATGTCTTCACTTCGTTTTTCCTGTCGTTCGAATAGTGGGGATTTCTGAAAACCACTATGTCACCGCGCTTATACTTGTTTATGTAAGGGATGCCTACGTCGCTCAGGGGGAATTTAGGCCCTGCAAAAGTTTTTCCGACCGCAACCCTGTCACCGATCAAAAAAGTGGAAACCATGGATTCTGACGGAATCTCATAGAGCTGGAACACGAAAATATTGAGGAGAACGATCATGAACGCTGCCTGAACCAGTGCATCGACCCACTCGGCGACCTCAATGCCCACGCGGCGGAGACCATGATAGACTTTCTTCGGGTTTGCATCGAAATATTCCTTCCATTCCGGGCTGATTTTCGCAACCCTCTTTTCCGAAAGCACGAACTGTATCATAAACGAAAGGACGGTTATCAAGACCCATATCAATGCGGCGGCAAGATCAAGCGCATACGGGCAAGCGTTTTCACCTGCACGCTGAATCACGAACGCGGAAATGAACACGAAAGGCTCATACTGGAAAAAGCGCCTTACCATGCCCACATGCTTGACCTCGTTCTTTTTGAAAAGCATTATGACGGAAACATAGAAAAGTGCCGCCGTAAAGACCAGGGCAAGCGGAAAAGCAAGGAACGAAACGTCCTTATGAAAAGAAATGCACAGGAATGAAAAAACCGCGGCAAGCGCAAGATTGAGATAAATATAGATTTTCAGCTTTTTCATAAATCCCCCAAAGGAAAATAAATTGAGGGACGAAAAATCCCACAGGATAAAATATAGCAAAAAAATAAATAATAGAATATACTTTTTGAACATTTTTAGCTTAGGAAGGTAAAATGATGCAGATACTGAACACGGCGGCGGCAAAAGAAATGGTCGACAACGACATGTCGCTCTACAGGATCCTGCTGGAATCATACATAAATGACAAGGTGCTGGACGAAAAGAAGCTATCAGAGCTTGAAAAGGCAGAAGACACTACGGAAGCCGCAAAATACGTGCACTACTTCAAGGGAGCGGCAAGGCAGCTTGGGGCGGAAGTTCTTGCAGAAGCAGGCCAGAATCTTGAGGATGTCCTCAGGGGACGCGCACAAGGCAGCATAGAGCAGCTGAACAAGGCGTTCATAGAATCCTACAGGACCGCAGTGGACGCAATGAAAAAGGAATTCGAATCAATAGAAGAAGAAAAATGATGAAGCCATTGTCACGAACGGCAGATTCCGGGAAAAAAAGCCTGTGCATTGGACGCAATTGATTCCGCAAAGCTTTTTTCATCCATGCCGCGCAGGAACGAAGCCTTACGGTAAACGTCCTCAATCTCCGAAACCTCCGTCAAAGGCATGCCATAGGAAGCCTGAAAAGGAGCGTCCGTTTCAAGAAAGATTCTTTCAAGCGGAAGACTTTCGACGCACTCCCTGCACCTTATCCCGCCCTTCAGAAGATTTTTTCCGAACGAAAAATATGCATTTATCCCTTTGGAAAGGAGGGATTCAGCTTCCCTAAGACCAAATGGAAACGCATGGAACATGACCGAAGGAAGATCAGAAAGCTTACGCGCATACCTGTACATCATGTCAAGTGCCTTCCTGTTGTGGATTATGACCGGAACCCCGTACTGGAGAGCCATGTCAAGGCATTCCGACCAGATTTTTTCCTGAGCCGCAGCCCCTTCCCTGCCGTTCCAAAAATCGAACCCTATCTCACCCACCGCAGAAATCCGCTTCCGGGCAAGGAGCTTTTCAACAAAAGGAAGTTTTTTTTCATCAGGATTCTCAGGATGTATGCCGAACGAAAGTAAAATACTTCCGCATGAAACCGACGCAGCTTCCATTTCAATGAATTCATCCTCATCCAGCGCACATGTGCATCCGCTTATTTTTCGTGCAGAACCTGGTTCTGCCTCAGAACCTGGTTCAAGGGAGACAATGCCCTTTTTGCGCATGTATTGCACCAAATGAAAGTGGGAATCAAAAAAATCCAAGGCATCTTCCTCCTCACGGCCAAGCATAAAATTCCTAAACCTCCGTGCCTAAATTCCGAAAATATAGACAGAGTTTGGGTGGCAAAAGCTGTCCGCTCAAAAAAGGTTATAGGAAAAACACGGAAAATCCAAGTGCATGAACCGGACTCCCATGCTGCCAATGCATCCGGCAATTGGAACAAGGAATCGGCTGATACCCCGGACGACCGGATTTCCTAATCTTAAAGGAGCTGACTATGGGAAACTACACATTAAAAACGATCGGGAATCACAATGACCGCATGACCGTCATAAAGGAAGTGGAGGACGGATATGTGGTGCGCATCACGAGGGACAAGGACGGATACACAGACGTTACGACATCCTATATCCACAGGGCACTTTTTGAAAGCTGCCTGCGCACCGGGTACATAGTGAAAATTGACGACGCTTCGGACAAACTGGCCGTAAACGCCTGAAGGAAAGGAAAATGAAGCAAAGAACCTTGGAAAACAATGATTTTTCAGGGTTCTTTTTTTTCATCGCACAAATGCCGAAATCATTTCCGACGCCGCACTGAATTTCACGTTCCTGTCGTTTTCACGGGGGAGCCAGTGGATTTTCACGCCTTTTCTCTCCATGCCCCGGAACCATGTTTCCTGCCTTTTCGCAAACTGACAGATCGAGTGGTACAGCTGCTCCGTCATTTCCTCAAGGCTTCCGATTTTTCCTTCAAGATACAGGCTCACGAACCTGTATTCAAGCCCCAGCTTTTCGAGCCTTTCCCATGAATAACCTGAATCATGCAGGCCGGCTATTTCTTCAATCATGCCGTGGTCAAGCCTCTCCAGAAGCCTTTTCCTTATGTTGGAGCGCATCTCATCCCTTTCAAGCGTAGTGCCTATGACGAACGCATTCACGTCAGGGCGTTTCTCAAGCTTTTTCCTTGCCTCATCACATTCCGGGCTTTTCATGAAAGACGCTATCTCTATTGCACGTATTACCCTGTCACGGAGGAGAAGGTCGCTTTTGTTGTGAAGGTCGGGCTTCATCGAAAGCAGCATGGAATCAAGCTCATCGAGGGATTTTTCTTCAAGCTCCTTCCTCAGCTCAGCATTTTCAGGCACAGGGACAAAATCGTACGAGCGAAGGACCGAATCAATGTACATGCCGGTTCCCCCGACCACGAAAGTCATCTTTCCTTCAGCCACGTTCCTGTTCATGATGGAATAGAACTGCTGCTGGAAATCAAACACGTTGTATTCGGTATCCAGCGTAGCTACGTCTATGAGATGGTACGGAACGGTGTATTTTTCGCTGCCGCCTCCCGGAAGTTTCCTTGTTACGGTATAATCCTCAATGTCTTTTCCGCTTCCGATGTCCAGCCCCTTGTAGACCTGACGGCTGTCGGCTGAAATGATTTCCCATCCGTATTCAACGGCAAGAGACACACCGAGCGCAGTTTTTCCGACCGCCGTAGGGCCCAGAAGAACCACGCAGTTGATTTTTTCCCCCATGATCAGCCGAGAACCCTGCATACGGCGCACTTGAGGTACTCGCTCTTAGGATAACCCATGAGAAGAGGATGATCCGGAGCCGCACCGCGCTTTTCAAGCACCTGTATGCGCTTGTGGCTGTCCATGGCCGCATTCGTGAGCATCGAATAGAAAGTGACCTCATCGAAATACGCAGAGCATGAGCAGGTCACGAGTATGCCGCCCTCGTTCAAGATCCTCATGGCACGCAGGTTTATTTCCTTGTATCCGCCGTATGCCTTCTGGATAAGCTTCGCGCTTTTGGTGAATGCAGGTGGGTCAAGGATTATCACGTCGAATTTTTCACCTTCGGCCTCATATTTTTTGAGCAGGTCGAACACGTCGGCACACACTGCCGTCATTTTTCCACCGGCTCCGTTAAGCTCTATGTTGGAATTGACAAGATCCACGGCTTCCTGGGAAATGTCCGCGCTTATGACTTCCCTTGCGCCCCCGTTCACTGCATTGAGCCCGAAAGCGCCTGTATGGGTGAAAGTGTCGAGCACCCTTTTTCCATGGCAATATTTTTTTATCGCCTCGCGGTTGAATTTCTGGTCAAGGAAATATCCCGTCTTCTGCCCGTGCGCTATGTCCACGTTGATCTTGAGGGAATTCTCCGTTATGACGACGGTATCAGGGCCGCTCTTGTATATCCAGCCGGATTTAAGCGGAAGCCCCTCTTTTTCACGCACCGGCGCATCGCTTCTTTCATATATTCCGTCGCACTTGACGCATGACTTCAGGGCTGAGATGATTTCGTCCCTGAATCTTTCGCATGCAAGCGCAAGGAACTGAACCACAAGGTACACTTTCTGTCCGCTCACATACTTTTCCGCTATAAACCCCGGAACAAAATCCGACTCACCGTAGACAAGCCGGCAGCTGTCAGATTCACCGAAGGAAATTTTCCTGATGTTCACCGCATCCGCAATGACTTTCCTCCAGTACTCATCCGGAGACGCCATTATCACGTCGGCATGGGCGCGTCCAATAAACCTGACCGTTATCTTCGATTTTTTGTTCAGGACTCCTGTTCCAAGAAAAATCCCCTTTCCGCCGTAGACTTCAACGATGTCGCCGTCACGCAGGCCTGATTCCCCCACGGAAGTAGTCTTTACCCCGCTGCCGTCATCCGCGTACCATTTTGCGGAAAAAATCTCGTTGTCATAGACCCAAGGGAATCCCTGGTGGATCTCATGCTCTTCATTCGCCTTTAAAATTATATGTGCATACTGATTCATGCCTTCGACTATATTCCATAAATCAAATCTTCGCAACAAACCCTACCTTGACACAAGGCTTTTTTTATAGAATATTTATTTTCATGAAAAAACAAGAGTTTTCCCGGCAGTATCTTGAATCAATTTCGACGGCCGACCTGATTTCACTGGCTGATGACTACGGAATCGACATTCCGGCGAACCTTACCAGGAAATTCATAATCGGCGAGCTTCTTGAACTTGCAAGGGAGCTTGAAAACGATGAGGAATCCGACAGCGACGTGCATCTTACGGACGATACGGTCGCACTTCCCGACTCGCTTCCGAAGAGCTACAACGAAACGCAGATTTTTGCGGTGACAAGAACGCCTGCATGGGTCTTCGTGTATTGGGACATAAGCGAAACCCAGCTTTCCATTCTGAGAAACGACCCGGATTTCGAGAATCTCCTGCTCCACGTGGCATTTTTCGACAGCCCGACGAGCGACACCCCGATAGACGGCTTCGACGTGCGCATATCGGAGCATGACAGGGAACAGTACGTTTTCATACCGGCCGGAATGAGGTACGTCATAATCAACCTGAAGTCAAATTTCTTTGACGGAAGCCAGAAAGTCCTTGCCTACACCAAAAGGCTTGAGATACCGCAGGAAGGAAGCGCAGTAGCCTCTTTGCAGCCGGGACAAAAAATAGAAATGAACCGTCTTGTGGAGCTTTCCGGAATGGAAGGCATAATCAGGGATCATTACAGAAACCACCGCCAGTCGTTTTCATGAAGGTGAGCCAGATGCCGAACAAAAAACTTATTTTGATAATCAACGCCGACCAGGCATACATACGCAAAGTTTCGGAGGACGACATTTTTGCAGCCCCGAACGACATACTTTTCTCGGCGATCACCGACACCTACATTCCCCTCGTGGAGATGATGGAGCGTCTGGAAGCAGAAAGCGTGCCTTTCAAGATCGGACTGGTGATAAGCCCTATTGCATGCGAGCTGCTTGAAGACCCGGCCGTGCAGAAACTCTACCAGAAGCACCTTGAAAAAAGGATTGAAATCGGCGGTATAGAGCTTAAAAGGAACTCAGGCGACGAAAAAATCCTAGGTATAATCAGGTCTCAGCTTGAAAACCTTGAAAAGAGGCTCGATCTGTTCGTAAACAAATACCAGAGGCGCATAATCAAGCAGATAAGGAAATTCGTGTTCAAAGGATTCGTGGAGATAATCCCGACTGCAGCGACATACGCATATCTTCCGCACTATGCCGACCTGACCGAAGCGCTTAACGCCCAGATTGAGACCGGACTGTATTCCGCAAGGTATTTTTTCGGGGAAACGGGAGACGGATTCTATCTTCCGTACCTTGGTTGGGCATCAGGATTCGAAAAGATACTCCGGCCTTATGGAATAAATTATACCGTGCTTGATGCAAAGGCGCTTCTTTTTGCGGAGACACCAAGCGAAAAGGGAATATTCTGCCCCGCAAGGACAAACAATTCGCTAGTTCTCTTCGGAAGGGATCCTGACACCCCGCTTGACATCTCAGGTGAGGACGGATACATGCAGAGCGGAAAGTATCTTTCGGTCGAAAGGGACGTCGGCTTCGAGCTTCCCGATGAAGTGCTCCAGGAACTGATTGAAGACGGAGCGCCGAGAGTCCAGACAGGATACAAATACTGGGCCAAAACTGAAGATTCAGAGGAAAACGTGCTTTACGACCAGGACGAAGCTTCCGAGCAGGTCTGCCTTGACGCAAAGGACTTTTTCGACAAAAAGAAATACAAGCTGACCGAAGCCGCAAAGGAACTCCCTGATGACGATGCATTGCTGGTATGCACGGTCCCGGCTGAATATCTCGGCCAGTCTTGGTATGAGGGCATGAAGTGGCTTGAACAGGTCATACGGCTCGTTGCATCTGACGGCGACATAGAGCTTTCGGTCTGCAAGGACTGCATAAAAAAACAGTTCTCGCTTCAAAAGATCACGCCTTACCCATGCTCAGGAGGAGGAAGCGGATATTCCGAAAACCTGATCGACAGCTGCAACAACTGGATGATGCGCTACACAAGGAAGTCCACCGAACGCATGATAGAGCTTGCAAGCAGATTCCCGGGTGAAACGAGCCTCAAGGCACGCCTTCTCAACCTCGGTGCAAAGGAAGCCCTGCTGGTACAGTCAAGCGCACTACCGAAGATGATTCAGGAAGAACAGTGCCCGGATTTTGCACGCGAAGAATTCAAGGACGACATCCTTTCGTTCTCACAGGTATTCGACGCCCTTGCAAGCAACTCAATCAGCACGGAATGGCTCACCACGCTTGAAAAGGAACATCCCCTGTTCCCTTGGATAAACTACAGGATTTTCAGCAAGAAAAAATAAAACCCGCACAAATCCCATGAAACCGCACAGGGCATAAAAAAAAGCTCTGCCAGTGGGATTAGTGGGAAAAGCTGACAGAGCTGAGTGGGAATCGTCCAACATAAATAGTGGATTTATATTGAAACTAATATGGACTATACACCAGATATAGCGGTATGTCAAATTCTTTTAAAAAAAGATTTTCAAATATAACAAAATTTTATAACCTGCGGAAAAAAGCATAAAAAAAACGCCGCACTCCGAAAAAGGAATGCAGCGCATTCATGACCGGCATACACCGTCTATTTTGCGACTTTCTTTGCAGGAGGAACAAGCCTTCTTTCTGCAACGGCATAGGATCTCTGTGACGAAATCTTTCTCTTTGAGGCTACGGAAGCCACTTTCTTTGATTTCTTTGCGTCGGCAGCCTTTTTGACGCTTGATTCAGGAAGCGGATTCTTTCTAGGACGGCCGCCCTTTTTTCCGTTGATGCGTGCTGCGGCACTCTTTTTTGCGCTTTTCGTGCGACCCATGACCGCGGCAGCAGTTCCGGCACTGGAAATTTCTTCGGATTTCCATACAGATATTTTTTCAGGATTGTCCTTCAATGAGGCAATCTCCGTGAGGAATTCAGATGCAAACAGGAATTTTGTGTTTATGTTCTTCATGAGCACGGCATTGCGTCCGAGCTTTATGCCCGAAGTAATCACGCCGATCTGCTCGACCAAATCCATGGCCATCTGCGCAAGGTTTTCAACGCATGCAATGCTGCTTCCGGAACTCACTTTTCTGTGGACTTCCCTTATGCGGCTTGATTCAAGCGCGTCAACGATGGCATTCTCGCTGTCAGTTCCGCCAAGTTCAATCTCCGTCGTTTCCTTTTCCATGCTGTAGCGCAAAGAAATCATAGACAGATTGAAATTCATGGTTCTCAGTCTGGCAAGCTCATCATAGTCAGTATCCTGACTTCTACTCAAATCAGCGATTTCATCCTCGACGTCTTCCTGCAGCCGATGGATGTCTTTGAGAGTAACTTTCATAATTGATTCCCCTTTTCCCTTTTTTTATCCCTGCCTATAGAATATTTTATAAAGCGAATTTTGTAAAGTTCTAAAGGTCCGATATGAAAAAAAAAGTTTGAAAATTGAAGTTTTCCTCAATTTTATGTAAAATAGAGAAGGTTTCAAAAGACAGACGGGTTTTGAAAACTGCACAAAATATCGATAATTTTAGAAACCCTCCGGCATACGGTTTGTTTTCAATCCGGGGGGACGGGATTTTTACAGGCATTCCTGAAAACCGGTGCAGACGGAAACAAAGGAACGCCAGGAGATTTTTGATGGGAAAAATACGCCGCATGGCATTTTTTGCCGGAACACTCATTTTCTCTTCGCTTACGCCGGGCATAATCACCGCGGAAGAAACGGCAGTATCATCGTCTTCTCAATCCCAGGCAGGGAGCCTCATAAACGACTACCCCTACTACCCCAAATTCTTCAACGAAACGATAACCGGCATATACAGGGCTGCAGAACAAGGGGATTTCACGCGGGCCGCAAAGACACTCCTAGAACCGGACGGATCCGGTACCATAGCGATGGATTTCATGAGGGACGCATTTTTTTCGGGAAGCCACTCCCAGTCAACCATTGCACGCATAGAATCAGGTTCCGCAAAGCTCAGGAAAGACGTGCAGTCATACATAGACATGCAGCCGAAAATTTCCGATGCAAGGAAAAAATTCCTTTCCGCATCACAGACACAGGAAGCACAGTCGGAGCTTGACAAGGCGTTCGCCGTGTTCTCGGAATTCGCGGCTTTGAGAAAGGACGTCATCCAGGAAACAGCGGCTCTCGGAACCCTGTTCGATTCAATGAAAGAAACAAGGGAAATACAGGACGCAAGCTACTTGTCGTATCTCATAAAATTCATGTCAGGAACCGGACGTACCGCCGACACAGGTCTTACGGGCGCAATGAACATGCAGTGGGACGCACTGGAAAACGACCTTACGGAAAGCCTCTTCGAAAAAGCATCGTCGGCATCCGCATCCATTTCAAAGGAACTTGCAAAAAACAAAATCCTCGAATACAAGGCACCGGCCAAGGAAATCAGCTCTGGGATAGAATCGCTCAAGGCAATAGTACCGATGCTTTCCAAGATAACGGCGTTCACGGATTCGCTCGGATTCGAAAAGACAAGCCGGACCTACAAAAATGCGCAGGAAAGGAAAAATTCAGCTGATGCACTCAAGGAAATAACCGGAAAAACACAGACGCTTGTTTCGCTTGCCTCACAGATTGCCGCCGACATACGGGAAATCGATGATTTCATAGACAAAAGCGTGGCTGACACTGCACAGGACCTCAGGGACAACCTTGACGACGTTTCGAATTTCCAGATACAGAAATCTAACCAGTTCGCGGACTATTCCAACCGGACCGCAAACATGATGCATGAGCCGTGGATTTCAGAATTCAAGAAAAATCTTTCGGAAAAGGCATCGCTTAAGTCATTTCTGGACGCTTACATATCTACATGCGAATTCATCTCCAAGACATGCAGCACAAAATCCTCAGAGACGACGGTATCCGCGGGAACAAGGCTCATATCGGCAGGAAAACAGATGTACGTGGAGGACACAGAAAAATACCAGGTCATCATGAACCTGATTCCCGATGCATCGAACGAAGACGCAAAGCAGTACCCTTCCAAGCTGCTTACAAGCATAAGCACGTTCAAGCAGAGCATGGACCTTGACATAAAGACATTGACCAAAGGAATAGAGCTTCTTTCGACCGGAAGCCTGTCACAGTCAGGAAACATACAGTACATGCAGCGGAAGATAAAGGAATCCGTGGACAACATACAGAAACTCAGCTCACAGACCGATTCACTGGTCACTCAGGCGCAGGCACAGCAAAAAGAGGCCCTGCAGGCACAAAGCCAGATAGACATCTACTACAACCGCGCAAAATCTGCGTTCGAGCGGGGGGACTACACTGCGGCAAGGAACAATGCGGAAAAGGCGGTTGAGCTTTACAACTCATTGATCGACAGCCTCAAAAGGGATGCGGCGATACAGGAAGCGACCTACGACAAAATCGGAAGCCTGAAAATTTCCATTGCACAGCAGCAGCAGCCTATCCTTGAGCAGGAGATAAGGAAATACAAGGACAACGCAAGGAACGCATACTACGCCGGAAACTTTGAAGAGGCATACCAGCAGATAAGCGGTGCGGAAGACAACATGACCAGATGGGGAAACTTCATGGACATGGAAATCGAAGCCGACAGCGAGCTTGAGACGCTAAAATCAAGGATAAACACTGCACTGGAGATGAAAAGCGGAAAGGAACTCGACCCGAACGACCCTCTATACCCCGAAATGTCGCAGATTCTTTCAATCTCCAATAAATACTACCAGACCGGATGCAGCCTGATTGAGGAAGGAAAGGATGCGGAAGGCAAAAAATTCCTCAACGACGCGAAGAACAAGCTGAACGAGCTGAAAATAGTATATCCAAGGAACCAGCAGGCGAACCTTCTTTCAATGCGCATCGACCAGAAAATCGACCTGAACCAGTTCAACGAGAATTTCAAGACAAAAATCGAAGAGCTTAAGCACGTGAACTACACGCTCAACGATTCGACGGCAAAGGAAGCATACTCTGACCTCCAGGACCTTCTTGCGCTTGAACCTAAATATCCGGGGCTTTCAGACCTTATTTTCCAGGTGGAGATCGACCTAGGCCTAAGGAAAAAAGCCGGCGAAACCAAGCAGCAGACCGAAACCAAGCAGACGACGACAAACGTAATGGCATCGGAAGTCGTGCTTCTTTCCGCATCTGATGAAGCAAAATACCAGCAGGCAATCACTTACCTGCAGAGCGGTAACGTAATAGCCGCTAAATCTAACCTGCAGGAGCTTTTGGCAAAACCTTCGAACAGACGCTCGGCCAAAATCCAGAAGCTCCAGAAGCGGCTTACGGATATGGGATACTGAAATGAAAAAAAGACTCTTGCTTTGTTCTCTCATGCTTATTCTGACATGCGGCACGGCTGTTTTTGCTCAACAGAAGCTGTACTGGGACGAACCCAGGGTGATCACGTCAAGGGAGCTTGACTGCAGGTTTCCGTCGGTAGTTTCCGGCAGGACAAAAAAATCACCGGTTTCCGCGGCATTCTGGGAAGAGATTGACAGCGAGAACAAGCAGATCTACATTTCAGCAAGCTGCACCACGACAGGAAATTCATGGACGGCCGGCAAAAGATTCGCAGGTCCCTTCGAGTATTCCGGCACGGTTCCGGAGATATTTTCAGCGGCAGAAACGGACAACGGAAAAATAGCGGTTGCAGTGCTAAGCGACACGAACGAAATAAGCGTGTACACCAGCACCAACGGACAGGATTACAAGCATTCCGCACTTCCACGCACGGAGCTTCCTCTTGTAGGACCAAGGATTTTCGCAACGTCGGGCGGAAACTTCGTGCTTTTTGCAACGCTCGGTCAGTCAGAATCGCTTTCGCTTGTATACGCCACTTCAAGAAACGGAGAGGACTGGTCTTCGTTCTCACCGTTCGCTTTTTCATATCCGGGAGCTTCTAACCCCCTGGTTCCATATGTGGCTCCTGCAGGCGGCGGCGACATGATGGTTTTCCAGGCGCACTACTCTTCCGGCGGACGCTACACTTTCCAGATTTTCTCATCGGTTTCATATGACAACGGAAAGACATGGTCAGCACCGAAGCTTCTGACATCTGACGGGAACAACAACCAGAGGCCGGTAATAATACAGCACAACAAGGAAATACACATCGCATGGGAACAGTCCCAGTACACGGGCATAAACTCATCGATAAGGGCCGGTGTCCTTTCATCTGACGGAAGCATGAAATCAATGGAAAGCTCCCCTATCAGCATACAGGGCGGAAACTGCATACACCCGGAAATGACCGTATACAACGACAGGCTCTACATGATCTGGTCGGACAGGCAGAGCACGGAAAGCAAAGTATACATCGCGCAGAAACAGGAGCTTTTCTGGGACGATCCTTCAGTTCTTATAGAAAACACATCGGCTTCGACATACCCGGTGACTTCAAACAGGGGAAAGGAGCTTTCGTTCGTCTGGCAGCAGGGCATATCCAGAGGATCCATCGCAATGCTTTTCAAGGACCTGCATGCAAATCCGCCGAGGATCATACCGCAGAATTTCACCGACGGAAAAGGCGGAACGGTCGACAAAGTTTTTGCCGCGGTCGAAGAATCCTCAGACTCATCGGGCATAAGGGGATTTTCATTCATATACACCCAGGATCCTGATGAAGAGCCGGAAGAGGACATAAACACATATCCGCTCGAAAACAAGCTTGAAGGAAACGCACCCGAAGACGGACTCTGGTATTTCAAGGCAAAGCAGGTGGATTACGCAGGAAACTGGTCAAGGACAGCCACCGTCACATACAGGAAAGACACCACGGCTCCTTTGAAACCGCTCATACACATGCCGGAAATCGATGAAAACGGACTCCTCAAGAAAAACACGTTCACTATCAGCTGGGATCCTTCACCGGAAGACACTGACGTTGCGGGATACACATGGTCGCTCCAGTACATAGATTCAATACCCCAGGGACTTGCAGTCAACTCAAGGCATCCGCTTAGGCTTTCGCCGGAAAAAATAGAGGAAATCAAATCTTCTCTCATAGAAAAGAACGAGTCGAAGATCGAAGGACTCAAACAGCCGCCAAGATACATGAAGGGAGAAAAGGACGAGCGCAAGGATTCATTCACGAACAAGAGGAACGGACTCTATCTTTTCACCGTGGCAGCGATTGACGAGGTAGGAAACATCAGCCAGGAAGAGACGGCACTGCTTTTCCTGAACAAATACATACCTCAGACATACTTGACCGCAATAAACGCTGTTCCTGACGTATTCGGCGACATAGACACCGAAATCTACGGAGGCGGATACACATATGAGGGAACGATTTCGGCAATCTACATTGATTCAGACGGAAAGGCACCTTACGACCGCATCCTCACCGCAAAGAACGGAGATTTCACGGTCGCATCTGACAACAGGATAACCGGAATAAAGCTCACGAAAATGGATTCGGGAAACTATTACATAGGACTCCTGCACACTGACCGCGGGCTTTACATGACGAAAGATGCAATCCTTGCCGTAAAGGATTTCGGAACCGTAAAACCGTACAAAGAATACAATTTCATACCCGGATGGCTTTCGGAACTGCTCGGAACCAAACGCCGGGTTGACATAACCCTGATAATAGTCGCAGTCGTTCTTGTTCTGGCGGCATTCATAGTCGTCATAGCAACAAGGGGACTCTCAAAGACTGCAAGGGAAGCCATGACCATAAAGGCCGAAGTAAAGGCACTCATCGAAGGAGGCATTATGCCGGAAGAAAAGAAATCAAAGCAAAAGACCATAAACAGAAAGGGCGTCAGCCTGAGAGTTAGGCTTGTGGTCTACACCATGACGCTGATCCTTGCTCTCGTCGTCGCGCTGGCACTTACGCTCGGCTACATAATGATAAGGCGTGAGGAAAGGACAAGGGCACAGGGACTTGAAGAAAAAGTGCACGTAATACTCGATGCCCTTTCAAGCGGCGCAAAAATCAATCTTCCGAACGCAAGCTCCAACCTCCTTGCACTGAGCGACATAACGGAAGAATCTCTCTCGCTTTCCGATGCAAACTACGCGACCATCACCGGAAATTCAGAGACAGTGTCGGACACTCACCTAGACTACATCTGGGCGACCAACGATCCTGCAATCGCATCGAAGATAGACACCCAGGGATTCACGTTCGGAATCAGCAGGCTTCAGTCACCGTTCATGCAGGATGCAGAAGAAAAATGCCTTGCACTGAACGAACGCGCTGAAAAAGAAATAAACGTCATGGCGGAGCAGATAAGCGAGCTTACGGCAGAAGGACTTTCTCTTGCAGGACTCACTGACGAAGAAAGCATTGTGCGCAGGACGGAAATTTCTGAAGTGACCACGCAGCTTTCAAACCGCGTTGACAATCTGCTTTCAGAAATGGCGAAAGAAACCATAGGAAGCTATCCTCAGTTCAGCACCGAAACGCTCGACAAGAAAAACACGGAATACATCTTCTACAAGCCGGTACTCTACCTAAGGAACAACGAGCAGACATACGTACACGGAATAGTATTCGTAGAAGTAAGCACGGAAGCCCTCATACAGGAAATAAGCATAGCGCAGGAAACCATAATCAGGACGGCGGCAATAGTCGTTGCGATCGGTCTCATACTCGGATTCATATTCTCATTCATCATCTCGCTGATCATAGTCCGGCCTATCATAAAGCTTTCGAACCACGTCGCAATGATCAGGGATACCGAAGACAAGGAAAGCCTTGCGGGAAAGGACATCATAATCAAAAGCAAGGACGAAATCGGCATGCTCGGCGATACGGTGAACGAAATGACCCATGGCCTTGTGGATGCGGCCGTACAGTCAAAAAACCTGACGTTCGGTAAGGAAGTCCAGACAAGGTTCATTCCTCTCCAAACGGACGGCAAGGGAAACACGCTCACATACGGATCCCTGGACACTGCCGGTGCGAATTTCTTCAGCTACTATGCAGGTGCAGACGATCTTTCAGGAGACTATTTCGACTACAAGCAGATAGACAACGACCATTACATAATCATAAAGTGCGACGTTTCAGGCCATGGAGTTCCGGCGGCTCTCATCATGGTGGAAGTTGCGGCACTCTTTTTGAACGCATTCAGCAACTGGAGCATGAAAAACCCGAACCAGGGAACAAAGCTCGGTCCTGTCGTTGGTCAGATAAACGACCTTATCGAAAGCCGTGGATTCAAGGGAAGGTTTGCGGCATTCACTCTCTGCCTCATGAACACAAAGACAGGTGACTGCTGGTTCTGCAACGCCGGTGACAGCCTCGTGCAGATTTACGACGGAACCGAACGCAGGAAAAAGACCGTGGAGCTTCCTAAAACCCCTGCAGCCGGAATGTTCAGCACGGACCTCATAAACATGAAGGGCGGATACAAGGTCGTAAAGCTCAGGCTCAAAAAAGACGATGTGCTCCTGCTATACACTGACGGTATAGAAGAAGCCAAGAGAAATTTCCGCGACATAAACGGAAGGATATTTGCATGCAGCGAACCGGGGCTTAAGGAAGGCGACGAACACGGAAACCACAAGGTCGGTGAATCTTCCGAAGAGCTTGGACCGGAAAGGATTACGGAGATCGTGGAAAGCGTTTTCAACAGGGGAACATACACGCTTAAAAAATGGCATGACCCGAATCCGCTTGAAGAATACACGTTCGATTTCTCAAACTGCCGTGGAACCGCCGAAGAAGCTATCATGGCGATGGTGTCCGTTGAAAAAGTGTTCAGGATGTACCGTACTAAAGAGATTTCAGCCGCCGACAAAGTGAAGGTTGACAAAAAGATAGACGACTTCCTGAAAGTGCACTTCAAGGATTACAGCACATACTGCCTGAACCACATGACGGTCGAAGGAGACGCAACTCACTTGTACTATCAGGAGCTTAAGGAAGACGTGCAGTACGATGACCTCACGCTGATTGCAATCAAAAAGAATTAGTGAACGACAATGCCCGTGCAGTCGATTTCCTTTCCAGAGGAGATTGATTCCGGGCACGCTTCTTTTATGACCACGCTGATTTTGTCACCCGGCCTGCATGGAAACGACGGAGAAGGACATTCCACGTGAAGGTAATTTTCCGTGACCGCATGTATTACGGGGCTTGCAATGCTTTTTCTGATTGCCCTGCTGTTTTCGACCACCGCGCTTACGGTCCTTTCCTTCCAGTAATCCACATAGCTGATTTTTCCTTGGACGGCTTTTTCCGTAAGCTGTTTGACACGCTCAGTTTTCACCCTTTCTTCAACCTGGCCTTTCATGTGCATGGCAGGAGTACCCTGTCTCGGTGAAAAAGGAAATGCATGTATCCACGCGAAATTCTGCTCGTTGCAAAGCTTCATGGTCATGGCAAAATCAGCGTCTGTTTCTCCCGGGAAACCTGCTATCATGTCGCATGATATGAACGGATTTTCCTTCGCTTTTCTGATCAGCTCTATTGATTTTTCTACGTGGGAAACGGAATGAGGCCTTCGCATAAGCTCAAGGATCCTGTCGCTCCCGGATTGTATGCTCATGTGGAAGAACGGCTGAATTCTTGGATCAGAAAGAACTGCGCAAAGACCGGAATCAATGCTCTGCGGATAGAACGAAGAAATCCTCAGGCTGATTTTTTCCGTGGCATCGATCACCATCTGGAGAAGCCTTGAAAAATCAACGGATTTTCCGTATGAATCAAGAGATGAATATTGACTCAGGTTCACTCCGGTAAAGACCACTTCGTTTATCCCGGATCTTTCGATTTCTTTCACGCGGGAAACAACTTCATCTGCATCAAGCGAGACTGATTTTCCCCTTGCAAGATGTATCCTGCAGAATGAGCACGCGCAGTTGCATCCGTCCTGAACTTTTATGGAACCCCTGCTGTGCTTTTCAAAAACAGGAGTAAAAAGAGAAAATGCATTGAAAATTTTCTGGGAGCTGGAACCGTTTTTTTCTGCTCCGGAACTGATAAAATCCCTGAGCGCAGGAACGGATACAATGCCTTCGTCATAAAGCGAAGTGCCTGACGAAAGCTCGGAAGCAATCAAAGAAAGCATGAATTTCTGCGTTCCTTTCAGTGCAACGATTCTTTCCGGGCAGATTGATTCGATAAGATTACCGTCAAGCTCGGCATAGCATCCTGTGACTATTATTTTTGATTCTGGGAATTTTTCAAGCAGCAGGCGGATTATTCTTCTGGCTTTTTGCTCCGCCTTGCCTGTGACCGTGCATGTGTTTACGATAGAGAGAATCACGGATGAATTTTTTTCAGACGATGCTGAAGCTGCTTCCATGTCAACGGTAAACCCGTTCTGTCTGAAAGCCCTTGCCGCCCCTTCACTTTCATCCTGATTCAGGCGGCATCCGAGAGTCTCAAAATGAATGATCCTGCTTTCCATCAAAGATTTTTATTACAGATGGCTCTGGCAGCGTTCTTTTCCGCGCACTGCTTCCGTAAGCCCCGGATTCTGAGCCAAAGCCCTGTCGTATGCAGTGACCGCAGCGTTATAATCCTTTGCCTGCTCACGTGCATAGCCAAGCCTTGACCACCATGAGCTCATTGAAGGTTCAAGACGGACGGCCATTGAAAGAGCTATGTCAGCATGCTCGAATTTTGCCTGCCTGATGTATATTTCACCAGTAAAATAGTATACCTTTCCAAGACGGCTTGCATTGCTTTCCTGGGTTCTGGCTATATACATCTGGAACATGTTCAGTGCTTCAGAGTTTTTGTCAAGATAATATTTTGCCTCACCGAGAATCTCAATCAGGCGCACGTCGTCGTTCTTGATTTTTCTTGCGGCGGCAGCCCTTTTTTCAGCTTCGGCATACTGCTTGTTGTCAACCAAAGCCCAGCAAAGGACGACATAGGAATCAAGGTTGCGGGGATTTGCGGCAAGCTCGTCCTCACATATCTCTATTGCCCTCTTATAATTACCGTTGCGCCATTCTTTAAGTGCGTCAGGCTTTCCCTGAGCGAACGCGGCCGAAATGACAGCCAGTGCGAATGCGATAAAAACAGCGAATTTTTTCATATTTCCCCCATTCCTAGTTTTCTACGTTGGTCATAGTGCATTTGCCGGAAAAAGATGAGCCTGGTTCAAGGACGACCTGCTCTGACGTTATGTCGCCGTTGACGGTTCCGGTTGAAGCAACGTAAACAAGCTTGAATCCCTTGATGTTTCCCTTGATCTTACCGCGGACAAGAATCCTGTCGGCAATGATATCTGCGTTGACCTCGGCATCCGTATCAACGAGAAGGTCGCTGGTAGCTTCGATATTGCCGCTCATACGGCCTTTTATCATAAACGGCTTCGCGAATTTCAGGTTGCCGGAAAAAGCAATGTCGCTTGCCATGACGGTATCAAAATCATCCTCTTCTGTCTCGAAGGGCATATTATCTTTAAGTTCGAACATGGCTGACATTATAAATCTTATTTTGATGTAGGTCAATAATATATGACCGCCCTGAACCTGACATGATTCAGAACGGCCATTACATTGCATTTATCCGTTGCTATTTCAGCTGGGCGGTTTCCAGGTTAGTACCGCTGTTTGACTCAACGGCATATCCTATTATTGGATTTGCAGTACCGTTTCCGTAGATGTTTCCGTTGACCGTTCCGCTTGAGTTATCGGAAGAAGTCTTTCCGCTTTCACCACCCGTTACGGTAAAGCGGCTGTCGTTACCCGATACAATGACACCATCCTGCTTCCACAGGCCGATGTTCATCTTGTCGTTGTAATTTGTGGTAAGATTCATGGAGCTTGGAACAAGTGATATCTCCCAGTTTCCGGTGAATATGTCCTCACCGTCGATTGTACCGGTTCCCTGTACCCTGTAATCCACGGCTACGTTTTCTGGAACAACAAGCCTTGCAACACAAGGAAGACGGGCCGTGCCGTTGAAATAGCTGATGTACGGTATCACATTACCGGCTGCATCCTTACCGACATCAAGCGTAATCCTTTCACCGGTAATCGTGAATGAATCGACCAGAACTGAATCTGTTTCTTCATTATAATCAGCATCAGGAGAAGAAAGGTATGCATAGCGGAGTCCGCCGTCAACATAAGCCGCTATATGTACGCCGCCGTTCGGATCAATCTTTACCGCACAATGCTCGCCGCCTTCAGAGAATATAACCTTGTTGCCCTTCCAACCGCCGGCAGAACCGTTATCCTTTCTGCTCGTAGGATTGTCATTGTATGCATACCGGCAGTGCGTCCCGTCATACCAGACTGCTACGACCGTATCATGAGCTGCATCGCTTCCTGACTTTGCGTCGATTGCAACGTATTTGTAGCCTGTGTAGCCGGTGTCATACTTCTTGTATACATATTGTGGAGTTACTATAGGAATGCCATCTACAGTTTCTGAAGTAAATTCTTTACCATCTGAATATGGCCAGAAATAATTTGGCTGCTGATAGAATTTATACTTACATCCATCAATGACAGTACCAACCTGATTATTCTTGTTGCCTTCATCAATAGATGAATCTGCCAATCCTACCTTTTCATAAACAATATATTGCTCAGCAGGATCCAGTTTTCGTAACTGATTATTTTTTACTTTAACAGATTTGTCATGCCCCATATATGTTGTACTTGGCACCATGGTTATATAGCCTTTTGCAGAATTATTTTCTGTTGTATAATAGATAAGGCAATCATCTTGTATTATCCACTTATATTTATCATTCTGAATCCACTTATATTTTTGTCCAACAGTAAACCTGGATCTTAAATCTTCATGGAGACTGTTTAGGATTGTGTCATCCATTGTAAATTCAGCAATTGTGTACCCCTTATCCTTAGCATCTTCAACCGTTCCATCTGCTTTTAAATTTGCCTGCCGATAATCTGACATTCTATACAAAATATTTCCATCTGCATCTTTCATCGGAACCAAATTTCCGTCAGCATCTGTTTTTAATACTGTACCTGTCGTCTCATCAGTATAAGGCTCCACAAACTGTATTTCTCCCTCTTGAGTATCAACACCGGCAATTAAAGAAAAATTTTGTGAATTAGGCTCATAATACATAGAACCGCTTGCATCCAAATCTCCGGTTTTCCCCTGTTTATAGCCCTTTTCATCAATAAAGTCATCTTTACTGGTTTTCTTATCTGACGCTACTTCGCTATTAAATCTGAAACGAATTTGCTTCTGTACACTATCAAAATAAGCAAGATATACCGACGCTTTTGTTCCATGAACAGTTGTCGCCAAAGACGGCGAATAGAACCGAGTTTCTGTAAGAGCACCATCTTCTGATGTTATTAAAGTGTCATTAGACAAAACCCTGTAATAAGGTGCCTGTGCAAATGCATGCCCATATTTCAAATATTGACTGTAAGTAGGTTCATCTGACAAGATCGCCTCAATATATGGAACAGCGATAGAATCCAGTCTGATCGCATTCTTTCCATCATAATTTCCAGTCTGTGTATTTAATGAATCACCTGTATACCAGTTATCATAGAAATACGAGAATCTTCCGGCATGATGATCATTAGGGTTTGTATCCAATCCTGTAGCGGTAGAATGTGCATGGCCTAAATCATCATAAGCAAAACTAATATTGCTATAGGTCGCATAGTTTCTTTGCCATTCAGCATATGAATAAGCAGTTCCGTCAACTGTTCCAGCCATAGAAACATGTGCCGGACCGCTTACAAATGCCACTCCGACAGTACCAGTAACCGGATTGATTTTCATCGAAGGTTCCCGGAGTTCACCGCTCATAGGAAGTGCCGCATCGCTGTCAAACTGCCAGACATCGATCACAACGTCGTCGGTCAGGAGATTGTTGCTCGTGCGGTTGGGCTGCCTGTTGTACGCATACTTGTTCTTTTCCGCATATGGACTTTCTTCCGTGATTTCTGCACCGTATGAGCCTTTCGCATTGTTGTCGTTCAGGTTGTTGAGCGTCTTTATTCCGCCCAAGGTAAGCTCGATCTTTCCTGATGAAGCTATTTTCGATGCAGGGAGGATCACGGTTCCGTTTCCGTCAACGTCAAGCGTATATGAACCGTACTTAGGCTTGTTTTCTGACGTTCCGAGGTTGAATCCGCTTATGGCGATATTCTCACCGTCCCTTGCGATGTAATGTCCGAGCGCAGTCCTTGAATATGCGGCCTTTATGCTTGACTTCAATTTTGCCTTGAGCGCCGTCGTAATATCGGTGATATACGGAACAACGTCAACCGCATAATAGTCTGTGTGAGCGCCGTTTCCATCGATGCTTCCCGACTGGGTTCTGCTTGAAATGCCGCTTTCCGAACTATTTTTAGACTCGTTCGGATTTTCATAGCCTGAGCCGGAAGCATTAGGAGTTCCGCAGTCTTCGGCGTAGGCCTTTATTTCCTTGTCGATGCCGGCTATCGTGGACAATGCTTTTTGAGTGTCGATGTATGCAGTCCACTTTACGAGATGACCGTATTCCTGTGAGAATTCCTTTACTCTTTCATTGCCCGCCTTGTTTTCAGGAAGCGACTCTATGATTCCTGCACGGAGAAGATCATCATAAGATGCGGGTTCTATCTTGAATGCATATCCTGATTCCGGGAGCTTTCCATCGTCCGTAAGCTTTTCGGTGATTTTCCAGCCGCCGTCATAAGTTCCCAAAGTCTTAGGCGTTCCGAACACATCCAGCTTTATTTCCTCAAGCTGTGCATCATCCTGTGCGATGCCCTCAACCTTGATTTTTCCGGAAACCTTAGGCTGCCTGTCAAAAAGTCCGGTACCGGAAGATTCAAATATAGACGGAAGATCGGACGGAAGCTCTATATGACCGTTTTTAAGGCTTTCACCGAAGAGGCTGTTTTCTGAAGAACCGTTCCAGTAGAAAGGCCTTATCTTTATGACAGGAGGATTGCTGTCCTTGAGCGCAAGGTTCAGTATGACAGAAACTTCCGCTTCCATGACCTCACCCGGAGTCGAGTCGCTTATCAAAAGCCTGAGCTTCTGGTTTCCGCCGTCATCAAATCTTTTTGAAATCATGTCGGAAACAGAGAATTCAACGTCCGCCTGAACGGAAATGTCGTCGGTGCTTCCAGAAATCTGCATGCCACCGGATTTAAGTGCGGCCTTTTCAAGAGACACGTAAGGATCCGACCATCCGGTATTTCCGGCGTTGCGCTTTGCAAGGGATGCCGTGTAGTACAGCTTTCCGTTTCCACCGACAATCTCAGGCTGTATACGCATCTTGTTTTTGACGGTTGCAATCGGAACAGGTGCATCATCGGTGCTATCTGACGGGAACACAGCTTTGGTCACGTTGTTGCGTCCGTCTTTTCCGCCTGCATAGAAATCGCTGTAACCAGAATATATTTCATCGGAATCATAATCGGCGGTGCTCCTGTCGTTTTTGGTCGCAAAAGTCATGCCCGCAATTCTCGGAAGATTATTTCCTATGTATATTTCAACGGAATCAACGGCATAGTTACCGGCTTCATCGAACACGACATAATGCAGCACGGCATTTCCGTCACCGATGTTCTTTGTGTTTATGTTTGCTTCCCACGTCCATGTTGTGCCCTGCTTTACGAGGCTTTCAACCATAAGGTCTCCGTCATCATATGCAGGAGGATTCCAGTATCCTGAAGCGGTATCCTTTGAAGTTCCGTCACCTTCCTGAATGGTGTTGTCAACGACATTGGCCATGGCAAAGCTTATTTCCTGGTCTTTCTTTACGGATACAGAGACCGAATCTCCCTTGATCGTTATGGAATCTGCCGTGATGCTTTCTATCGTATAGATCACGCCGCTGATCTTCACAAGACCGCCGACATGCACGTTCGGAGAAAGCGAGCTGAAATTGACCACCTTGCCTGTTGATGCGGAAGACGCTTTGAGCGTAAACCAGTACAATCCCCTGTCAGATTTAAGGTTCGTCTTATATCCTGCCTTCCATGAATCTGATTCTCCGTTTGGAATCATCGGGTCGTATATCCTGCTCAATACAGGGCTGAGCGCAGTTCCGTCATCAGTTCCGTCTCCTACATCACGGGTGATATAGAATGCAACGTAGGAGATTCCCGTCTGGTTGGTGGTCACGAGTCCCTTCTTCACGGCATCTTCCCTTGCCTTTGAGCCGAAAGTATAGAATCCGTTTTTGTTCACTACCCTTGTGGCAACCGTGTGGCCATACTCCGTTATTTTGAATCCTTCTTCATCATGCTTAAGGATTTTCGGTGCCTTGTTGTCAATCCTGAGCTGGATGTCGTCAGAGTTCGTGTTTGCGGTTCCGTCCTTTATTTCCTTGCAGAAGAGAGTGTGGTTGTCCGTAAGCACTTCATCAGGTTCTTCGGTACCGACCGCAATCTTTACGTGATATCCGTTTCCTTCTGTGAATGAGGACGGAAGAGGCGTTACGGTCACATAATCGAGCGTTACGGCAGATGAAGGCTCGTCCAGGGAAAGCACTATCTTGTCATCGACCTTGATTTCTGAAATGCCGGTGTCATCATAAACGTCGGCTTCATAATACCACTTGCCCTTTACTGCCATGTTGCGCTCATAGGATTGGACCACGCTGCTGTCATCGAATTTAACGAGCTTGAGGTTCTTTATCTGAGGAACGTCGCTGTCAATCTTGAACGTGACGTTGCTCATCATGGTGCTACCCTTTTCGATGTCTATGATGCTTGAATTCAAGTCACCGTCAACTGCGAACACCCATGCGGTGTATTCACGTTTCGCCTCTTCTGCATTAAGCGGATTGAATTCCTGCTTTTCGTTGATTCTGAGTTCCCATGCCGTTCCGTTTTTAAGCTCGGTCTTAAGGGCATATTCTTCATATGATGAAAGGCCTGAAGGAACCGTAACGTTGTCATCCGTGAATGCATACTTTCCGTCGCTGCCCTTTGCATATCTTACGAATTTATAAAGCCCCGGATATTCTGAATTTACGGAGTTGATTTTCGCAATGTCATCGTAACCCCACTTTCCGTCGCCCGTAACGTCAAGCATGAGAGCTACATGCTTTACGCCTATCACAGAGCCAAGTGTATCGGATGCAGTTCCCGTTATCATTATGGAACCGCCCAACGTTGGTATGGTACCTGCGCTTACATGAGGCTGTGAAATGGACACCGAAGGCTTGTCACCCTGCGGATCTATGCTTACCGGAATGCTTTCTACATTCTGATTTCCGCACTTGTCAACCGCACGGACATAAAGCCTAAGGTCGGTATAATCCGTGTAGCTTCCGTCTGCAATTGATTCTGCAGAAGCAAGGCCGAGCTTTGATATGTACCATTTCATAAGCTCCGTGTGCGTTCCCGAAGCGTTTCCGCCTGTGTTTCCGTCAAAGCCGATGTTGAATGAATGAGTTACTCCGTCGATCTGGAGCCATTTTCCTGCGGCATATGAGTCATCGGAAAGAAGTGCGTCGGAAGGAGCGGAAGAAAGCTTGTCCGTAACGGCAAAATAGGCCTCGCACTCAGCTTCTTCAATGCTACCATAAATGTTCACCGCAGCCTTGACTATGTCAGGAACGTTTATCGTTATTGCAGGTGGCAGGTTGTCCACGTTGAACCTGACTGATTTTTCGGTCCGGCTTTCGGCATTGTCGGTCACCGTAAGTATTGCCGTGTACGGATCAGTTTTGTTTTTTCCATGGAGGTCGATGGTTTCGCTTTCATATGTGTCGCCCGAAACGTTGGTGAATGAATACACTTGGTCTTCACCATCAAATTTTACGGACACATCCGAGATTCCGTTGCTGTCCCTTGCATCCACGAGAAGCTTGAGGTACCTGTACTTAGTGCCTCCGAAATTGCCGGTGCTGAATTTGTCGCTTTCAGCAGACCAATGCACGCCGTCGGAACTGGTCATGAATCTTACGGTATCGGCTTCAGGATTTTTCGTGTCCACCTTGATGTTGAGGATAGAAGTCCTTTCAAGCTCTATGTTTGCCTTGAGCTTCGGCGATGAATACTGCTTTGAATCATCCGCAGAAAGCCTTGATATGAACTCGGTTCCTTCTATATCCTTTACATAGAAATAAATCCGGTTGTCGCCCTCTGAGTTCACGTCTATCGTCCATGAACCGTTGGAAAGCTCCACAGGGATCCATTCGTCGGAAGGATTTTTCTTGTACATGAAAGACTGCACTCCGTCGTCATCGCTCACGTTTCCGTAGATTGTGTTTGACTTTAGCCATACAGGAACGGTATCCGACATATCCTCGCCTTCTTTGGTCCTGAGGCTCATGTTGTTGAACGTTATCACAGGCCTGTCGCTTTCAGGGTCAACGGTATACTTGTAGATCTTCTCCGATGAATTTGCGGCGGTATCAGTTGCCGTGATCTTTATGTAGACATTCTCCGGGGAAACGGTGTCCATTGACGGCGTATACGAAGTTCCGAGCATGGTTACGGTGCCGTCTGAAATGGACGACATGACGAACGGTTCGGAAGTCCAGTTGTATGCATCAGGTCCGGTGAAAGTGCCGAAATCGGTGAAAGTGCCGGACGGATCAAGGCTGTAGGAAATCTTCACTGAATCAAGGGATGAATCGGATGCAGAGCCGCTTATCCTTACAGCTCCGTTGACCTTTGCAACGCCGGTTGAATCCGATGCCGGACTGCCGTTTTCTTCAGTCAGCTTGGTGAGAGGAGATTTTAGGCTTATCTCAGGAGGCTCGTTGTCCACTACGAATGAGAACACCACATGCTGAGCCTGATTTCCCGCCACGTCTTCCACGACCGCCTTGACTGAGCCTGACGCAAGCTTTTCTTTTGAGATAACAGCCCTGTAGCTTCTTACCGCAGTCTTGTCCGTTTCATTGAAAGATGAAGGGTCAATGCTTTCCTCACCGTCAATCCGTGAAGAAGAATATGTCACTTCCGCACCTAGGTTTTCGTCCGTACCGGCATTCTTGAACACAACGGTCTTTATTCCTGACTGTGCGGCTCCGAGAGTTTCGTTAATGTCATCAACGTTTCCGTAGAGTATCAGATTATTTTTTCCGTTCGTGCGTATGATTCCGTTCGCTGCATAGAAAGACGAATCGTCATAGCTGTAGTACTTGGATTCAAGGGACGGCATGGTAAGGTCAACTTTAAGGTAAACAGGCACTTTTTCGCTTAGGTTTCCTGCATTGTCCTCAGCCTGGAGATACACGACGTTCGTTCCGGATGATGCCGCAGTAGGAAGAAGGTCAGTCACGTTTATCTTGAATTCCGATTCAGACTCCGAAAGACCCACGCTTCCTGCACAGTTTTCCTTTATGCTTTCAGGAACGGTGCCGCTTTCCAGAACCTTGTAGTAGACAGCCTTAAGATCAGATGAAGAGCCGTCCTTTTTCTGGTCAGAAACTTTTCCCGAAATCCTGAGAGAATTGTTCCTGAACCATGAATCATCAGAAAGAGGCTGTTCTTCAACCTTGAGAGCGTTAATGTCAAAAGAAGGCTCCTTGGTGTCAAGCACGGTCTTGATCTCCACCTGTGCGCTGGTCAGTCCCGCCTCATCTGTTGCGGAGATTACGAATTTCCATTCACCGTCATATTTTGGAGTAAACTTTCTGAGCTTTGACTTTCCGTCTGCATCTTCGGAAACTTCATCAAGCCCAATCATTCCCCATACCGCAGGTTCATCGCCTATCTGCACTCCGTTTCTGTATCCCACGACCTTTATATCCGGGGCAGCAACCTTGTCGGATGCCTTTATGCTTATAACAGGCTTTGAAGTATAATAAGGATCAAGGGCATTTTTTTCAGCGTCATTTACCTTGACCACCCTGACCGACGGAGGCTCGAAATCCATTACTATTCCGTCATAAACGAACGGAGCAGATTTGTTTCCGACCTCGTCTTCCGTTTCTATGATTATCTTTTGTGAAAGCCCTTCTTCGACTTTTATGCTGAAATTCCATGCAGCCTGGTCGGTTACCTTAGGCACCGGAGTCACATCCTCATACAGAACGGCATTTTCATTCTCACCGGACCTAACGTATTTTACCCTGATCTTTGAAACACGGCTTCCGCCTACATCAGAAACCGTTCCCTCAAGCTTGTAATTGTGGGTCGTGGTACCGTTGTCATCTTTCGTAAAGTAGGACGGGCTGTCCTTGTTTATCTTTCTGTCCGCGCCGTCTTTCAGCTCCAGATTGGTGACCGCAAGAGATGGAGCCGCATTGTCCCCGTAGACCAAATAGAAAGAGTCGTTTTCAGGTGACGCAGTTCCGTTGAACGGTTTTGCCTTTACGACCACGGTATAGTTCGGTTCAGAATCCGGGCATCCGCTTATAGGTATGGAGAAAGTGTATACGGTGCTGTCAGTTCCGTCCACAAGATCCGATGCCTTGATTTTACCGGAAACCTCAGTAGGATACTGACCGCTTTGGAGAGCCGCGTTAACGGATTCATAATGACCGGCATAATACATGACCGTATAGGTGACCGCATCATCCACGCCGGAATCCTTTATGAGAGCCTCTGAATCATGGACTGAAAGATTAAGCCTTGAGTCCTGGCTTGAAGGATTTCTCATGAGGGACACTTTCCTGTAAGCGTTTGCCTCGTCACATTCAATCCAAGGAGCCTTTCCGTTGCTCATTATTTCGAATCCGTACCAGCTGTCGTTGCTCGCTATTATTTCATTTCCGTTGTCATCCTCACCGTACACTACGATTATATATTTTCCGCCGGCAGGGAAATTGTATGTGGAAGGAAGACGGAGATTGTACGTTTTGTCCTGGACAGGTGAAAGAGTGAATGCAGACACCTTGCTTTCGTTCATAAAACATTCGCTGTTTGTTTCGGAATCAAAAACAAGGAGCGCGGGGCTTTCTGTGTCAGGCTCGCATCCGTTGCCCTTTGCCTTGTAGATTTTTATGGAAAGTTTTCCCGGATCCAAAAGCGCACTGTCACGACCTGACTTGACGTTTATGCTGAACGTGTTTCCGTTTCCGACCTTGTTCCACACTTCTTCTTCAAGACCACATCCGGAGACATGGTATTTCGGGGAGTTGTTAGGATTGATGTTCATGACAAGATGCTTGTGGTCGGTTCCGTTGTCGTATGACATGTAATTGTATGTGCCGTATTCAGCACTTCCGCCGTTTTTCCTCATTGCATCCCGGATGATTTCCTGACCATCCGCTGAAACCATGTCAGACTTGTAGTTTCCGGTCAGCATGTTCATGTAATCCGATGCATCCAGCCCGACTTCTACAGGAAGACCGCACAAGCCTACTGCAAGAGCTTTCATGCCCGTTGGAAGATATGCAGTCCTGCTCACGTTTCCGGCCTTGTCCTTAAGCTCAACGGAAATCCTTACCGTCCTTCCCTCTTTCATTACAGATTTGTATTCTTCATCAGTAAGAACGTCACCGGTAAACCTTAAGAGGCTCATGTAGTTTTTCTGGAGCAGCTTTTCTTCAGGCCTTTTTTCATTGAATTTTTCCTGAGTGGCGGCGGAGTAATTTGCAAGGACGACGGATGTATTGGCTTTGTCAAAGTCGCGGAATTCAGATTTTGCAAGCGGAATTTCACCGGCATCGTCATACGCCCGGATTTTCATGTATTCAATGCTGTGTCCGTCTGCAATGGTTCCGGTAATTTTGACCGAGCGTCCGTAATCATTTGCGGTCATTCCTTCTATTGCACTCGGATTTGAAACCAAGAAAACAGGAGCCGTATTGTCCACGTCAAAAGAGCATGAAACTTCAGGTGATTCCCTGCCGGATTCGTCATGGGCTATAACGGTGATTATATAGGTTCCGTCTTTCAAATCATCAAGCACAATTCCGTTGCACTTGTATTTTCCTGATGATTCGTCATACTCGAAAGCGGCCGACCAGTTTTTTTTGTCATCTTTAAGCACCGCATAACCAAGGCCCGTGTATCCTTCTGGACTGTCGGTGTTCCTAAGAGCAGCAATCTGGATGTCCTTGACGTTGGTATCGTCTTCGCATGTTCCTTCTATAACAAAGGTGGATCTGACGACCGCGTTTATCTCAGGAGAAGTTATCTTGACTATAGGAGCCAAAGTGTCAACTGCAGGACCAAGGCCGATTATATCGCACCCGGAAAGTCCGAAAATGAAAAGCGGAACTGACACCAACGCAAAACAAAGACCTGAAAAATACTTCCGTCCAGAAATTTTCATGGCAAACCTCCTGCCGAACAAATCAATGATACCACAATTCAATAATATTTCAACCCAGATGTATCGGCATGATTCCTAAATTTCAGCACTCCGTCCGCTATATATAGTGCATATTTTAAAACAAAAACAACAGGAAAAGACTTTGGAAACAGGAATTATTAAAAATCTCTTAAATCATTCATTTTTGAAATCCAGCCAAAAAAAAGCCGGACGAATTTTTGGTTCATCCGGCAAAATGGAGTGTTACTACAATGACATGCAGCTTCAATGCAGTCATCATCCTGGACCCTCCCAAAGTAAGGACACTTCAGGAAGCTGCTATTTGTGGGACACCCGGAAAAATCCCCGGATGTCATTCTACCTTAATTAACGCTTGAGGTTGATTACTGTCTCAAGCATTGAGTCACCAGTCTGGATCGTCTTTGCGTTTGACTCGAATCCTCTCTGGGTTACGATCATGTCGGTCAGCTGCTCGGTAAGATCGACGTTTGACATTTCAAGGGTTCCAGCAAGGAAGCTTCCCTTTCCTGCAGTGCGTGCCTCACCGATGTTTGCCATGCCAGAGTTGATTGACTCTGCATATGTGTTGTCGCCCTTCTTTTCAAGACCGCCCTGGTTCGTGAAGCTTGCCATTGCAATCTGTCCGATTGTGCGTGTAGATCCGTTTGAGTATACGCCTGTGATGATACCGTTCTGGTCAATGCTGAAGTTGTCAAGGTATCCGAGAGTGTATCCGTCCTGGAAGTAAGCCTTTGTCGTACTCTTTGACGCGCTCTGTGTGATTGTGTTCTCGACGCTTCCGATCGTTCCCAAATCCAGGTTGATTGTCTGGCGGTATGGGTTTCCGTTTGCATCAGGATTGCTGTCAGGAACATTGTATGATGCCTGGAGAATGATGTTTCCGGTCGGGTTTGATGTGTTTCCTGCGCTGTCTGTAACGGACTGGAGAGTTCCAAGGTTGTCGAAATTCAGCGTATAGACATTGTTCATGCCGTCCGTCGTTCCGATACCTGCCCTTGTTTCAGTGGCGACTTCTGCAGCCGGATCAACCGTGATTGCGACCGTCCACTGGTTCGGGTTTCCTGGAACTTTCTGGAAATCCATGTGCAGCTGGTGTGTGTTTCCGTAAGAATCATAGATGTCGATTTCTGTCTGCCATGTTCCCTTGATGATGTCTGCTTCAGTCGGATTTTCCGGAATCTCAGGAAGGTTCTTGTCAAGGTTGCAGAGATAGCGTACTGTCTCGGTTGCTTTCGGCGGATCTTTCTGTCCTACAGGAATGACCAGGTCTGTAGTGCTTGCAGAAGTCTGTACGATCTGCTCACCGTTAACTTCCTGAGCCATCCATCCCTGTACGCGGAGTCCGTTTGCAGGGTTTACCAATGTTCCGTTTGCATCGACACCGAATACACCTGCTCTTGAATAAAGGGTCTCCTCTCCGTTTTTAAGTACGAAGAATCCGTTGCCCTGAATTGCAAGGTCAGTTGAAACGCCCGTTGACTGGAGGTTTCCCTGTGTGAAGATTGTGTCGATTGAAGCGACCGTCATACCAAGTCCGACTTCTTTCGGGTTAACGCCGCCGACTTCTTCACCAGGACGTGCCGCACCGCTGAGCTGCTGGCTGATCATGTCCTGAAAGTCTACACGGCCTTTTTTGAATCCGTAAGTATTTACATTGGAAATGTTGTTTCCAATAACGTCCATGCGTGTCTGGTGATTCTGTAAGCCGCTTACACCAGAATAAAGTGATCTCATCATAACGCTTTACCTCTCAATTTTTTTATTCGCCGTAAACGGCTGCAATTTTGTTCAAATCGTAATACATGTTGCCGACCTTCACCTGCGGACAGTTTCCGTAAGTGACAGCTTCAACAACTCCGCGTGTCGTGGTTCCGCCGAGGTCAAGGTCAACTACCTTTCCGATGGTACCGATCGCCTGGTTTGAAGTGAGCATCTGGTTAAGCTGCTCGAAGTTTGAGTTCATGTTCGTCATCTGTTCAAGCGTTGAGAACTCTGCCATCTGAGCGATGAACTCCGTGTTGTCCATAGGATCTGTCGGATCCTGGTTCTGCATCTGAGTAATCAGAAGCTTCAAAAAATCATGTCAGAACGCAGGCTGGGTAGACCCCGGCTTCAAGGGCGAGATAACGCTGGAGCTGTATAACGCCAACAAATGTGCGATAGAGCTAAGATGCGGACGCAGAGTTGGACAGCTGGTCTTTGCAAAAATGGATCAGTGCGCACAGAACCCATACAACGGCAAATACCAGGGACAAAAGGGCGCAACAGGCTCAAGAGTGTTTATGGATACCGATAAGGACAACACTATTTAAAAGGTAACATCAATGAAAAAGAAGATATGGGGGATAATTGCGGGGCTGGTGTGCTGCGCGTGCCTTATCGGCGCGATAGTCTTTCTCAGCAAAGAGCCTGACGAGCAGGTTGAAACTTCTGAGCCTGCCAAAGAAAGCTCCTCGCAGTCTTTCCACTCAAACAATATGCTCGCGTCACGCACGGATATAACGAGCGTCAAGATAACCAGCGCCGACGGCAGCTTTACCGTCCTTGCAGGGCAGAACGGCGCCGAGCCGCATGTCAAAGAGCTTGAGGGCGTCAAGCAGGACCACCAGCTTGAAAATGCCCTGCTCGCATTGTGCAGCAGCGTCAAAGGACAAAAGCTCGTCGAGCAGGACGCAAAAGACTTGCAGAAATACGGTCTTGATAAGCCCTCGGGCGAAGCGTTGATAACCTACTCCGACGGCTCGAATGCAGATATCGTCGTCGGCGACATCTCTCCGTCAAACGAACAGCAGGTCTATGCCGCGCTCAAAGGGCAGAATACCGTCTGGCTCGTGGAAAACAGCGCCTCGGTCTATTTCACGGGCAAGGTCAGAGACTACGTTTCAAAAGTCGTTTCACCAATGGCAGAGAAAACCACGTCAAAGACCGCCCAAATGACTATCGCAAGGGCTGACGGTCAGAATATCTCCCTCGAAAGAAACGAGGACGTCTGGACAATGACCGCTCCCATAAAGGCACAGCTTGACAGCGAAAGGTCTGCGGGCACCGTCTGCGGACTCTACGGGCTCAACGCAGAGTATTGCGAGACTGTCCACCCCG
>JAFOTA010000059.1 GCA_017421145.1 Treponema sp. | reverse complement strand
GCGTTGATTGCTTCCCACAGGGAGGTCTTCATGTCGTCAGCGACTTTGTTGATTGCTTCTATCGTGACCCTTCCGATTCCGCGCCTCGGTGTGTTAATTATCCTCAGCAGATTGATGTCGTCGTCATGGTTCGATATGACCCTGAGATATGAGATTATGTCCTTGATTTCCTTGCGCTCAAAAAAGCTGGTTCCGCCGCTCATCGTGTACGGAATGTTGGCTTCAAGGAACGCTTCCTCAATCGGACGGCTCTGTGTGTTTGCCCTCATCAGCACGCCGAAGTCGTCGTATTTCCGTTTTTCCTCCGCGCAGATTCCCTGTATGGTTTCGGCTATGAAATCGGCTTCCGCAGCTTCGTTTTCGGGCATGAAAACTTCTATGGGCTTTCCGTCTCCGTTTCCGCTCCAGAGTTCCTTTTCCTTTCTGTTCGTGTTGTGCCGTATCACACCGTTTGCGGCGGCCAGTATGGTTCCTGTAGACCGGTAGTTCTGTTCAAGGCGGATTTCCTTCATGCCGGGGAAGTCCTTTTCAAAATTTACGATGTTCTGGTAGTCCGCTCCGCGCCATGAATATATGCTCTGGTCATCGTCACCGACAACGGCAACGTTTTTGTCCGAAAGCAGATGCAGAAGCTCGTACTGCTGGTGGCTCGTGTCCTGGAATTCGTCCACCATGATGTAGCGGAATCTTTTTTTGTACTGTTCAAGAACGTCTGGATGCTCGCGGAATAGCTTTATCGGAAGCGTGATCAGGTCGTCGAAATCGACTGAATTGTAGAGCTTGAGCCCCTCCTGGTATCCTTCGTAGAGAGCCTTGTACTGGTCGTATTCTGAAGTGAAAGTTTTCCGCCCCGTCTTTATGTCGCTGAAAAGTATTCCTATTTTGTAAACGTCAAGTGCGTCCGGTGAAAAACGAAGCTCCCGTCCGGTCTCCTTTATGAGCGAATATCTGTCGGTTTCGTCGTATATCGAAAAATTCGGCCTGTATCCGAGCTTGTCTATATCCTGCCTGAGAACTTTTACCCCGAATGCATGGAAGGTGCTGATCGTGAGGTTCTGGAGTTTTTTTCCGGTCAGCTTTTTGATTCTTTCTTCCATCTCCCTTGCCGCCTTGTTCGTGAAGGTCAGTGCAAGTATCTGGCTCTGGTTTATGCCTTTTTCCAGCATGTTCGCTATTCTGTATGTGATTACGCGCGTTTTTCCGCTTCCTGCACCGGCTATTATCAGTATGGGACCGTCTATGGTAGTTACCGCCCTGTACTGTTCCGGGTTGAGCTTATCCTTCAAATCTTCTTCAAGTGACATGGAAGGATTTTAATTCTATTGTTAAAAAGAGTAAAGTATGATAAAATAGAATGGTCTGGAATCTTTTTTCCGGGCTGACAAGCTAAAAGTTTTTAAGGGGTATCTTAAAATGAACAACGCCGCCGCCGCATTTCTTGGCAAGCACAACTTTCCTATGCACATGGACATCAATACAGTAGTGGATGCCATGCTCTTTGATATGGACGAGGGTCTTTCCGGCCGTCCAGCCGCAGAGGACATGATCAGGACATTCTGCAACCCTCCTGACAGGGCAGCCGCAGGTGAGAGCGTCATAGTGATTGATGCCGGCGGTACGAATTTCCGCTCATGCCTCGTTACTTTCGACCAGCAGGGAAAGGCTTCAATCGATTTTATGGAAAAGACAAGGATGCCTGGAATCGAAAAGGAACTTAACCGCAAAGAATTCTTTGACCAGTTCGCGGAAAATCTGGAGCACTTGAAGGACAAATCTTCAAACATCGGTTTCTGCTTCTCATATCCTATGACGATTACCGAAGACGGTGACGGAGTTCTGATTGGCTTCTCAAAGGAAATAAAGGCGCCTGAGGTCGTCGGATGCCATATCGGTAAGGAGCTTTCAAAGGCACTTGCGGCCCATGGTTGGACAAAAAAGGTCAACATTTCGCTTCTGAACGACACTGTTGCGGCCCTTCTTGCCGGTGCTGCATGTCCTGACGAAGGATGCAAATATTCCTCATACATCGGATTCATCCTTGGAACGGGTATGAACGGTGCATACATCCAGCCTGCCGACCCTGCATACAAGGGGCTCAAGGAGCAGATCATCGTCTGTGAGAGCGGAAAATTCGACAAGGTTGCAAGATCAGACTTCGACGTTGAATATGACAGAAAATCAGTAAAACCGGGAACAAGCATAATGGAAAAGATGTGCTCCGGCGCATATCTCGGACCTATAAGCTACGAGGTCGTACATACTGCGGCTGCTGAAGGCGTGTTCTCACCGAAATTCTGCGACAGCCTCCTTAAAATCGAGTCGCTCACTTTGATTGAGGTTGACAAATTCCTCCACGGACCTTACGGAACGAATTCAATCCTCGGTGCAAAGGCCGCGGAATCAGCGACTCCTGAGGATTATGACATTCTCTTCCAGCTTCTTGATGCAGTGGTCGAGCGTTCTGCAAGGCTTTCATCTGCCATACTCGCCTCATGCGTGATAAAGAGCGGAAAGGGTACGAAATCTACCGAGCCTGTCTGCATCCTCTGTGACGGAACGACATTCTTCAAGACGTTCAAGATTCACGAAAGGGTGCGCGGATATCTGGAGACGATTCTTGTAAAAGAGCGCGGTCTTCATTTCCAGATCATCGAGCGCGACAACGACATCACTCTCGGAGCTGCCATCGCGGGTCTTATCAAAAAATAACGAAAGTTCAGTTCGGTTCCTGTTTTCAGCGGCCGGACTTCTCCTCCCTGCACAACTTGACGGGGAGGGGTAAAACTTTTTATTAAGACTTTGCCTTGGAATCCGATAAATAAAAAAAAGGAAAAGGGGTTTTATTTTTTTTGAAACTCTGAAGGGGATATACAGTGCGCGCCAAAACTCTAGGAAAATCAATAGTTCTTATAATTCTCATAGTCGTTCTGGTTCTTTTTGGACTCATGTGGTTTGACTATCTTGGCATAATCCAGATGAAAAAATTCTTTTCACCGGTCTATAAGCTTTTCGGACTCGTTCCGCAGACAACCACGGCCGATTCTTCTCCGAACGATTTGTCGGAGGCTGACCTTGACAACGACAGGTGGGCAAAGCGTCTTGAAGCGCTGGACATAAGGACCGAAGAACTTGACAAGCGTGAGTCCGACGTTCAGATGGGTGAAGAGAACAACGCCCAGATCGCACAGGAGCTTGAAGACCAGAAAAAGGCGCAGGAAGAGAGGGAAAAAACATTTAACTCCCAGGTTAGAATGTACGATGATAGAAAGGTAAACATCGAGCAGATCGTGCAGAACCTCAACGGTATGCAGCCTGTCAAAGCGGTCGCGATTCTTGAAGAGATGGACGACCAGGACATCATAGACGTTCTGAGGCAGGCCGAGGTTGATGCGTCAAGCTCTGGAACTTCTTCAATGGGTTCGTACTGGCTTTCTTTGATGAAACCGGACCGTGCCGCTGAAATCCAGAGAAAGATGGCGAACAAACCGACTTCCATCATGGATGACGACGAAGAGTAGGTTCTGTATGCGGATGCATCGGTGTTACACCGGAGGTATTACCGATGCAAACACAAAACGTTCAGTTCCTTTCTGGAAAAGAAAATCTCAGCCTTAAGCCTGATGTAAAAAAATTTGATGACAACGAAAAAGCGTTAAGATCAGACGAAAAATCTTTTAAATCCATACTTGAATCAGTGAAAAACGAAAAGGCCGTATCTTCAAAAAATGCGGCTCAGGCGGCGGAAAAGAAACCTGCCGGTAACGAAAATGCCGTGTCCGCAGCAAAGGACAATGCCGCTGAAAAAACTTCGGAAACGAAAAAAGAGAAGCCTGCTGAAAAGAAAAATCAGAAGAAAAACGAAATCGAAAAAAACTCAAAGACCGGTGAAGATGAAGAGAATTCAATGACCGTGGAGATTGAGCTTTGCGATATGGCTCAGGATGAGTCAGCTTTGGCACAGGCTCTTTCCGCTGCATCTGCACTCCAGGAAACTGATGCCGGTCCCCTTTCAGACGCTGTTTCTGCCGAAGGGCTTGGGGATGCTGTCTCCGATGCAGGTTTGTCAGTAAATGCCGATGAAGCTCTCTCTTCCGTTGCATCTGACGTTTCAGCCGTTGCTTCAGAAGTTTCCGATGCGGCCTTGTATGCGGAATCAGTTGCGTCAGTTGAATCTGAGGGCGCAGAAGCTTTTTCAGAAAAAGAAAATCAGGTGCAGGACGATCTTTATGCCGGGGCTTCGGTTTTGGAAAATCCTCTTGAAACTGCCGCAGAAAATCAGGTTGCCGCCGGTGCACAGGAGATTGCAGAATCAGATACTGACGGAAAATCTGTTTCGGAAACAAAATCTTCTGATGACGGAAGCAAAAAATCGACGTTCACTGTAATTGACCAGAGAAGCGCTGCAGAAGAAAGCACGAAGGTCACTGCTGCGGACGGCGGAAATTCTGACAGCCAGATGAATCCTAGCTTCGGTGACGGAAGGATGGTTCAGACTGCGCAGATTCCTGTAGAAAACCAGACGGTTCAGGGAAATGACGGAAGCTTCCAGAGCATGCTTTCCCAGCAGATTCAGGCTGGTGCGCCGGAGTTCGTAAAGGCAGGAAGCATACTCCTTAAAGACAACAACGCCGGTTCCATCAATTTGATTTTGAAACCCGAAAGCCTTGGAAATGTTAAGGTCAGTCTTGAACTTTCCGATAAAATTCTTAGCGGACAGATTGTCGTACAGAGCAAGGAAGCCTATGAAGCGTTCAAGCAGAGCATGGATACTTTGAGGCAGGCGTTCCAGAACAACGGTTTTGAGAATGCAGACCTGAACCTTGTCCTTGCCCAGAATGCCGATTCCAACGGAACATTCGCACAGGGACAGCAGCAGAGCGGCGATCAGTATATGGCAAACAAGACATACGGTGATTTTGCCCAGCCGGGTGAATCTTCCGAACTTTCCGCTGGTTCTGAAATGTATACAAAAGCCGGCGATCATCAGATTGATGTCGTTGCTTAATATAGGAGTGTTAGATGGAAAGCGAAGGTGTTAGCTTGAATACCCAGATGAGTGCCCAGGAAATTGCAAAGCTTCAGATGCAGGTGGACACTTACAACAAGTCACTGGCAGTAAACGGACGTACTACCTCTCAGTCATTGGG
>JAFOTA010000058.1 GCA_017421145.1 Treponema sp. | reverse complement strand
TCGGATTGCGCTTTTTTGAAATGAAATAATCCTGAAGCCACTTGATGTCGGCATAGTCCATTGCAAGACCGAGCTTCTGTCTGTAAAGCTCCAGGCTGGTTGAATCAAAATCGATGAAATTGTTTACGGTTTCTATGTCTGCCGGAACGCTTGTTTCCATTTTGAGCGTTGTCGGTTTTTTGTCATTGACTATGAGGCGGCTGTCAACCGGGTTAATCAGGTAGTGCTGGATTTTTTCAACGTCCGATGCAGAAACATTTCCTTCAAGGATTACAATCTTTGCACAACGGACACGCGGCGGTTCAGTTCCGACTTTTGCAAAAGAACTCATCCCCTCGCGCAGGAGTGAAAGACACTGTTCCGCAGAATCTGCACGCTGGTCGTACTGTCCCGGAAGATATTCCCAGATAATCTGTGTAGCACCGTCAGGAATTTCCAGCGTCTCAAAGAAAACATTGTCGCTCTGAGGCTCGGAAAAAATTCTGGTTGTAGCCGCACGACCGACATCTTCAGAAACATTTTCCACATCATACCGGTTCAGATAACGGACTCCGGTCACTCCGCCAATTCCCAAAAAACTGCTGATTTCAGCATAAATACGGTCAGCTTCAATGGTAAAGCCGGCCTTTCTTTCTACATAGATACGAAACATAGGAATTATTATAGAAGAAAAGCCGGGGTTTTTCAATGTAAGAATCAGGCTGATTATCCCCTAAAATCACCGGAGACGGTAATTCTGATCCTTATTGAAATGATGCGCCTTGAAGCCTGGTCTTCCACTACAAAAATCAGGTTTTCATGCTTGTAGATTTCACCGGTTGAAGGAAGGTAGCCGAATCTTTCCAAAAGCCATCCGCCCAATGTGCTGTAGATTTCGCTGTCCAGATTCAGGTTGAGAACGTCGTTTACGTCATCGATTTTCATGTCGCCCGGAACGATAAATTCATTCGTGTTGATTACGCTTATGCGTTTTTCAGGAGCAATGTCGGTTTCTCCGTATTCATCGGTTATTCTTCCGAAAACAGCGCGCAGTATGTCGTCCATTGTCACGATGCCGGCTGTTTCTCCATATTCGTTCACGACGATTGCAAAATTTTCCTTTTCTTTTTTGAACATCCGAAGCAAATCTACTGCAGTCATGCTTTCAGGGACAAAAAGACAGCGGCTCATGCAGATTCGGACAAAATCCTGGCTCTTTCTGATTTCCGGGATTGCAAACAATGCGGATTTATAATGAAGCACTCCGATTATTTTTTCAGATTTACCGATTTCACCTTCAATGACGGGAAGCCTTGAGTAGCCTGATTCTGCAAAAGCTTTCAAAGTCTGCTCATAGGAAAAATCAGAACCGGCATAGCGGATAAAAGAACGGTGGCGCATTATGTCCTTTGTCTGCAAATCTGAGAATTCGAAAATCCTGTCGAGCATGTCTTTTTCATCTGTTTCAAGGGTTCCTTCATGCTGACCTACGTCAACCAAAGTTTTTAGCTCTTCTTCTGTGACAAGAGGACGCTTTGTTTTGAAAATCGACGACTCAATGAATTCCATGAATTTTGAAAACTGCTTGAAAATCCATACGACCGGGAAAAATATCTTCTGGATGATTATGATTGTGACCGCGCTTCCCTGTGCAACTTTTTTTGGTTTTGCAGCCGCATAAGTTTTCGGGATGATTTCGCTGAAAATTATAATCAGTATGCTTGTCAAAGCCGTGCCGTAGCTTACATACTTGCTTCCGAGAATTTTCATTGAAAATGCCGTCGCCAATGATGACAAGAGCGTCGTGACAAGATTCGTTCCTATCAAAACGGTCGAAATCAGTACGTCAAGATTGTTGCGCAGCTTGTAGATTTTGGACGCTTTTTTTTCGTTTGCCTTAAGCATCTGCCGTGCGCTTATTTTTGAAATGGAAGTGAAAGCCGTTTCTGTTGCCGCGAAAAATGCTCCGCAAAAAATCAAGAGGATCTGTGCAGCCAGAATGCAGATTATGTAAACCGTATCGTTCATTCTTCCGCCTCTGTTTTTTTCGTGAGCCTGATTTTTGCAACACGCTTGTCATCCATTTTCAGGACGGAGAAATTATATCCCTCTGCGCTTATGCAATCTCCTTCTTCCGGTATGCGTCCGAGTTTTTCTGCCATGTATCCGCCGATCGTCTCACAATAATCTGATTGAAGATGAATGCCAAGGTGCTCGTTCAAATCGACCAGACGTGACTGACCTTCAATCTTTCCGCTGTTTTCATTTTTGATTACGACCTCAACCCTGCGTGCATAAGGTTTGTATTCATCTGCAATCGGACCGAAAATTTCCCTTGCGATGTCTTCCGTGGTAAGGATTCCGTCTGTTCCTGAATATTCATCAATCACGACTGCCATGCTCTGATGGTTTTCTTCGAGCATCTGCTGGATGCCGGACATTTTTTTCGTTCCCAAAATAAAAAGCGGAGGGCGCATGATGTTCCTGACTGAAAAACCAGAGTCGTCCATGTTGTAAAAAAGCAGGTCTTTCATGTAAAGGATTCCGATTATGTCGTCAATGCTGTTTCTGTAAACCGGGAAGCGCGAGATAAGATGCCGCTCGGAAAATTCTATGACTTCCTTGTAGCTTGCATCTGCATGGATTGCACGTATGTTTTTCCTTGGAGTCATTATGTCTTTTGCAGCAAGATCCGAGAATTTAAAAACACGGCGCATCATGTTTTTTTTGTTCTTGTCGATTATGCCCTGCTCACCGCTGACTTCAATGAATGTTTTTATTTCTTCTTCCGTAAAAGTAAGTGATTTTTCTTTTGTGTTGACTTTCGCAAGCCGGAGTATTCCCTGGGAGATTTTTGTAAAAATAAAAACGAAGGGTGCAAGGATTTTTTCGATGACAAAGATGAATCCGCTGAAAAAAAATGCTATGGCTTCCGGGTGATGGGTTGCAATCGTCTTAGGGGTGATTTCACCGAAAATCAAAAGAAGCATGGTCGCAGTAAAAGTTGCAATTCCAATTCCGGCGTTTCCGAACCATTGCAGCGCAAGATATGCGATTATCGAAGAAATGATTACGTTGACGATGTTGTTTCCGACCAGCAGCGTGTTTATGAGCCTTTCCTTGTTGCTCAGAAGATTCCAGACCCTTGTCGCACGCTTGTCTTTTTTGTTCCGTAATGATCGGACGCGCAGTTTGTTTATAGAAAGAAAAGCAGATTCCGCAGCCGAGAAAATCATCGAAAGGATAATGCAGATTCCGGCGGCAGTCAGCAAAAGCCATAGGGGAACCGATTGCGCAATGTCATTTCCCATCTGTCAGTGCTCTGCCTCCTCGCTTTCTTTTTGTTCGCTTTGCCTTAAAGATTCTTCGTATATCAGTTTCATGTCCTTGATGTTCTGCATTAAATCCGTGGCTTCACTTGCATGCGGATCGTTCGGATTTATGTCATAGGCTTTTTGAAGGAGCGCATACATCTGGTCAAAATTCGTGCTTCCGACCAAAGGATAAAGATATGCCGCAGTAAAATACGCTTCAAATTTCTGGCTTCTGTCCAAGTGGCCTTGCTCTGCTATGTTCGTAAAAACAGCGGCGGCCTGGTCAACGGTTTCGGGGCTTAGGATTTTGTTCGCCTTGTCATAAGAAATGATCAGCTCGTATTTTCCCAAAAGACCGGTGTTGTTCGATTTGTCCAAATCCGGTATTTCGTAGCACAAGTCCATCAGCGGTGCCCTGTAGTTTTCGTGTGTGTATTCGTAAAGCTTGTCGATTTCAGCTGCCCTGTTCGTTCCTGCCGATTTTTTTATCGATGATATGATCTCTTTTATGTCGGCGGTTTTTTCATCGGATGCATTCAGGTCTTCAAGAAGCACTGCCGGATCCATGTATTTTTCGGCATACGGAAATTCGTCGATCCAATATCCTTCGCTTGTAAGCCTGAGCAGGGTAAGCTCTTCCGTAATGTTGTAGTCCATTATGATTTTTGAATTTTCTTCATAAACTTTTTCCAAATCTTCCTGGCTTAAATTTTTCAAATCATCAGCGGAAAGATTTATAAAAAGCAGTACGAAATTCTTTGAAGCTTCTTTGATGAAATCTTTTGAATCCAAGACATTTTCTTTGAATTCTTCAGATGATTCAGCCCCGCCGGATATCACCATGAGGATGTCTTTGCCTTGTTTTACTGAAAGCTTTTTTGCTTCGGAAAGGGAGCCGTTCCATTTTACTTTCCCACAGGAAGTCAAAAGCGAAATAAAACAAATCAAAAGAACAAATAAAAGAGACGATTTTTTTTTCATTAGGATTCCCTAAATTGCCGTGTTTTTTATGATTTCAATACTTTTTTGGAGTACTACTTCCGGCTTCTGCGGTTTTCCTATAAATCCTTTTGCTCCGAACTGCAGTGCCTGAACGACGAACTGCTTTGACGGCGTCATTGAGTGAACCAAAATCGGCGTCTGGAAATTCTGCTGCTTGAAATAATTCAGGAGCTGGAATCCGTTTACGTCCGGCAGATATAGGTCAAGGATTATAAGATCGAATTTTTGTGTCTTAACGGCCTGGATGAGAGACTGTCCGTTTCCGAATACCGCTGTCTTTATGTTTACTTTTGCAAATTCTGCGGAAATTGCCTGTTGTGAAGCCGGGGTTGCATCTACGATCGCAATGTTGAATTTGCTTCCGTCAAATTGATCTTCGTTTCCGGTGTCGCTGTCGAACCTTAGCTCAACGTCGCTGTCTACTGCTTCATCACCGGTGTCGAGAATTTTTTCCGTTATCATGTCGGTCAGATCTTCGGTCGTTTCAACGTCAATGTAATTGGCAAGGATGTCGGAAAGTTTTTCGCTGATTTCGATTCCGTTGTACATCGAGTGTCCGGCAATAAGTTCCTTTATGAATTCATTTTTTGCAAGAACTTTTATGTTGGTTCTCTTGATGCGCTTTTCATCGACCAGCGTGTCAAAAAGCAGCTCCAGGTTTGCGCCGTCAACGAAAGTAAGCTCCAGGTTCGACATCATTACGATGAGCTTCGGTTCGTGGAACGTGTTTCTGTCAAGGATTTCACAAAGCCTGTATTTAAGGAGGGAAAGCTTGTCCCTGTTGAGTCCCTGTGCGACTTCAATGAAAATCAGGTTGCCGTTTATGTGAGTTCCAAGCATGCATGCGGTTTCATCTATCGTAAGCGTCATGTGCAGCACGTTGCCGATTGAACGGAAAAATGAGTCGAATTTGATCGGCTTTGCATAATATTTTACTACGCCGAATTTTATGAGGTTTGCAATCTGCTCTTTTGGAATTTCCGGTCCGCTGATAATCGTCGGTATCCTTACTGCATTTCGTTCATGGAGCTTGCTTTCCAAGAAATTCTGTATTGTGTCGAAATCGTTTTCAATGTCTATGATTATTAAATCCGGCAGCTGGCTTACCATCTTCTGAAAGGCATCGCGGTCACCCTTGGTCAAAGTCACCTTTATTTTTTCTGCCGTAAGTTTTTCCTTAAGGAATCCTTCGAACAAAGGAGAAGAGTCAATTAAGAGTACATGTTTCGGGTTGGACTTATTTTCCTGATTCATACTTTCTATTTTACTCCATAAGGTGTATTATTACAACAATCGAACGAAAATTGAAGAAAGTTGAATTTTAAGGGGAAAAATATGAAAAAAGCCGTAATTTTTATTGCAGACGGGTCTGAAGAGATAGAAACGCTGACTCCCGTCGATTATCTCCGCCGTGCCGGTGTGGATGTGGATCTCGTTGCCGTTTCCGATGACAGGACCGTAGTTTGTTCGCACAAAGTCTGCATAAGCGCTGACAGTACGATTTCGGATTGTACGGCCGGTTCTTCATTGCCTGATGCCGTGGTCGTTCCGGGTGGAATGCCTGGTACCGTGAACATTGCCGAAAATGCTTCTGCCGTTGATTTCGTAAGGAAAATGAATGATGCGGGAAAGCTTGTCTGTGCAATTTGTGCAGCCCCTGCATTGGTGCTTCCAAAAACCGGCGCTCTGGAAGGAAAAAAATGGACGTGCTATCCGGGAATGGAAAAAGAAGCCCCGGATTTCCTGCAAAACCATGTTGATTCGGAGCCTTTCATCCACGTAGGAAACTTGATAACCGGACGAGGCCCTGGAGCAGCCGAAGAATTTTCAATGGAAATCGTCCGCACGCTCTGCGGTGATGATGTTGCGGCAAAAATAAAAGCAGGCAGCGTACAGCGTTAAAAATCTCTTAAAAAAACAATAAATTTTTGGAGCTTCCCTAGAGAATTGAGTTTCTAGAGATTGCGCAATTTTTGTATTTCTGATATAATATATAAATCTTAGATTATTGATTTTTTGAGATTTAAATCTAGGAAAGGAGTTTGTTATGTCATTAAAGAAGTCCTATTCAAAGAAAGACCCTTCAAAATGCAAAGTAACTTTCACCGTTGAAGCAGAAGCAGCTCAGGATGCTGAAACAATAACGATTGCCGGTGATTTCAACAGCTGGAGCAGTACCGCAAGCAAGCTTAAGAAGGGAAAAGACGGCTCCTTTTCAACGACTCTGACTCTTGATGTGGGCAGGGAATATCAGTTCCGCTATCTGATCGACGGAAAAAGATGGGAAAATGACTGGAGCGCAGACAAATATATCCCGGCTCCGTTCTCCCACACGGACAATTCTGTTGTAAGCTGCATTCCTGAGTAAAAATCAGGCGTTTTTCTTTTTTCTATATAGTTTTCTCACAATTTAATCCTCTCGTTCTACGGGGGGATTTTTGTATTTTATGACGCGATTTTGAGTATGCCGTTCAGCGCAAAATGCTCTGCAATCAGCAGCATCAAGAAAATCAGGTTGACGGCGGTAAAATACAGTATGTACCTTATTGCCTTTGATTCTGGTGTCTTGACGTAGAATTTGAATGAAATCAGGCTTGCCATGGATGCAATCAGCGTGCCGAGTCCGCCTATGTCGGTGCCCAAAACCAATGACGGTATGTCATGCGTGAATCCCGAAAGCAAAAGGGCTGCAGGAACATTGCTTATGACCTGGCTTGCGGCTATTCCCAAAAAGAGTTCCCGGCCTTCGACAAGCTTTTCCAGAATTCCGCTTATTGACGGTATGCGGCTCATGTTGCCGGTAAAAATGAAAAATCCGATGAATGTCAGAAGCAGGAAATAATCTGCCTTTAAAAATGCCTTGGGCTGTAAAATCAGCGAAAAAATCAGCACTGAAACAATAAGTGCAGGATACGGGATGATTTTCGTTACCGTAAGTATTGCCGCTATGAACAAAACTGCAAAAACCGAAGTCTTGAAAACCGGAATCTGAC
>JAFOTA010000057.1 GCA_017421145.1 Treponema sp. | reverse complement strand
GCAAAATTGGAGACTTCGTACTGCCGGAAACCGTTTTTTTCAAGTATGGAGCGTCCTTCAAGCCACTGTCTGTCAGCCTCGTCAAAATCAAAGTCCATGCCGTTTTCTATGCGCCTGAAAAGAGCAGTCCCTTCTTCTACCGTAAGCGTGTAAAGCGAAATGTGATCAGGACCGTATGAAATCATTTTTTCAAGCGAGTCTGTGAATTCATTCATGTTCTGACAAGGAAGACCCGCCATGCAGTCAAGGCTGAGCTTTCCATTCCAGTTTTTCTTTACGGTTGACATGGCTTTTTCGGCTGTTTTTGCCGTGCATCCCCTGTTGACCGCATCAAGGGCTTTTTGAGTGAATGACTGCAGTCCTATTGAAAGCCGTCCGGCACCACCTGAACAAGCGGCGCAAAGCTTTTCTTCCGTTATTGACTGAGGATTCATTTCGATGGTAGTTTCAAGCGGATTCATTTCGCATGATGCGGCAGATTTTTTCAGCCCGTCAAGCAGAGCCTTAATCTGTCCTGCGCTCATTATGCTTGGAGTGCCGCCGCCGATGTAGATGGTACTCCACATTTGTATGTTTAATTTTTTTGCGTAGAACAGGCTTTCGTTTAAAACAGCTCTTATATAGCCGTCATTTATGCAGCTTCCGCTTTCTGCAACCGAAAAAAAATCACAGTAGTCGCATTTGCTGCTGCAGAACGGTATATGTACGTATAGACCGACATCTTTTTTTGATTCAGGCACTGTTTTTTAGAAGAACCTGAATTTTTTGAACGGGAAATAAAGCATCACGGCCTTGCCCTTTATGTTGGAGCCTGATACCGGTCCCCAAGTCCTTGAGTCCGCGCTTTCTATCCTGTTGTCGGCCAGCACGAAATACTCATCGTCCCTGAGCGTGAATTCGCTGCAGTTTCCCATGGAGCCTATGCCGTCCCATTCAACGGGAACAGAATAGATTTTTGTATCATAGCCTTTGGATGCAAGCTCGTATTCGGTCAGAAAAGTGTTGTTTTCCGGTGTCTTTACGTAGGCCACATAATCTTTAAGGTAAACTGTGTCTCCCGGAAGCCCTATGACGCGCCTGAGGACTGGTTTTCCCGACATGCGGTTCGTATATCCGAACGGATAGATCTGCTGGAGCGTGAAGAATTCGGCCAGTTTGTTTATGAAAGTCTTTCCGATTCCGTTTTTCTCACCGTCAAGGCGTGAAATGTACACGACGTCGCCCCTTCCCGGAGTCCTTACGAGAGGAGTCACAAAAACCGCGCTGTTTTTCGGAATGTCCGTGTCCATGGTGTCCGACCTGACGAATACCGGAAACAATATGAAATTGAGGAAAACCGTGATAAAAAATATTATGGAGATTATAAGTCCGAATGTAAATGCAAGCCTGTGGTTGCGCTCGCGCTTCATTTCAAAAGAATAGTCATAAACGCTCTGTTTCATTGTAACTTTGATAATACCAAATAGGTTAAATGGTTGCAAGGGATTTTGTGAAAATGATGCCGGATGATTCCGCAGTGAATTCCCGGAAAAGGAGGTCCTTAAGGCAGATTTAGGGATTTCCTCTATGGACTTTTGTGTTTGGAAGGTTTATTATCTATATTTATGGAAGAAGGATGCAAAATCATTGCGCAGAACAGAAAAGCCTATTTCAACTATTCGGTCGAAGACAAGTTGGAATGCGGCATAGTCCTTGTGGGGACGGAGGTCAAGTCGGTCAGGGCAGGAAATGTTTCCTTTGCGGACAGCTTTGCCTTGATTGAGAACGGCGAGGTCTGGATGCAGAATTTCTTGATTTCCGAATATTCGTTTTCATCCGTGTTCAATCATTCGCCTGCAAGGAAAAAAAAGCTTCTGCTTCACAGGGATCAGATAAAGAGATTGCAGCGGAAGGTCGATGAAAAAGGATATACGCTTGTTCCGCTGGATTTTTATTTAAAGAACGGCATGGTAAAGGTCACTCTTGGTATATGCAAGGGCAAAAAGCTCTTTGACAAGAGGGCCTCCATAAAGGAGAGGGACGTAAACCGGGATATAGCCCGTGAATTCCGTAAGGATATGCAGTAGGATTTGGTTATTGGAGAGCATATGGGACAGACTAAGAGATTTTCAGTATTTGTCATATCGCTGGCGCTGGCTTCCTTTGCCGGGATTTTACCCGCATCTGCCCAGAAGACGGTTGATTTTTATTCAACCATTTCATCTTCTGAAGACACCGATATGATCGACATGACGACGAACCTGTTTTTTACCCAGCTCCAGGGGCTTGACGGATATATAGTCAACGACAAGAGGGACAGGGAATTCACCGGTGCCGGAGATTTTACGTCCGACCTGGCCTTTTTTGCGGAAGTCCAGGAAATTGAAGACGGATGGATGTGCACTCTCAATACCGTTGACAGGGTGTCTGCAAGGGCTGTCCAGGAAACAAAGACATACGCTTCCTACTATAAAATATTGCTTGATGCCAAAAGCTCTCTTGAAAACGTGCTCGAAAACATAGAAAGCCATGCGTCGGAAGATTCAAAAAGCGCGTCTGCATCCGGATCGGTCGTAATGACACTTGACACTCTTGCCGGAACATGGACGGGTGACACGCTCATCGACAAAATAGTTATACTCAGGGGCGGAAAAGGATTCGTCATTTTCAAGAACGGCGCAAGCATGAACATCGTGATTTCTATAAACGGCTCTTCAGTTACTGTGATTCAGAAAGGAAGGTCAAACGCTTCGTTCTATCCTGAACTGAGCCGGGAACTTGCCCTTAAAAATGCAGCCACTGCTTCTCCTATAAAATGGGATCTTACCGTGCTTGATGCGAAGACTTTGAAAGGCGTTAAGACGACTCTTGCGGAAGACAAAAAAAGTCCGACCGGCGCAAGCCCTAAGTCAATAGAAGTGGAATGGTCAAAGTCAGTGCAATAGGCCTGCTTGATAAATCTTTGTCAGACAGGCTGAATCCTTAAACGGCATCAGAAAATTTCAACGCTCCCCTGCCTCAGTATTTTAACCTCTCCGTCAACAACTGAAACGATGGTCGAAGGAACCGCTCCTTTTTTGTCTCCGTCGCTGACTATAAGGTCTGCATCCCCTGAAAATTCTTTTTCTATGTCTGAAATGCATTCCAAAACCGGAAAGCCGCTTCTGTTTACGCTCGTGCTGAATATTGGGGAGCCAAGCATGCCGATCACTTTTCTGAGCCATGGATCTCCGGGACATCTTACTGCCACGGTCTTGAAATCATCTTCATACGGCGAAGTTTTTTTTACGTTGACTATGACTGTGAGCGGACCAGGCCATTTTTCAAGGAGAAAATCAGGCACATGGTCATCCGTGAGAATCTTTATTTTTTCAGGTTCGGAAATCAGCTGTATGAGGGGCTTGTTTTCTTCCCTGCCTTTTATGCTTCTAATCTTTCCGTCGGTTTTGTACCTTGCGCTGCCCTTCATGTCCACTATGCCGCTGAATCCATATACCGTATCGGTCGGTACAACGGCGACTTTTCCCTGCTCAAGGCATGAAACAAGCTTTTCTGCAGAATCCGGGTCGTTTTTACTGCATGTCATATATAGGCGCCTTGTCTGTTCCTGCTGATTTATTT
>JAFOTA010000056.1 GCA_017421145.1 Treponema sp. | reverse complement strand
TTCTGCATCTCCTGACTACGGGATATTGCTTATAAGGTATAAAGGAACGGCGCAGCAGAAAGCTCAGATTGAAATAAATACAGAAGATTATGACATAAATCCTGACGTAAAATGCCGGCTGAAAGATGGATTATGTACTTGGAGCTATAATTACACCGGAAACTGACCCATTTTTCCTGAAATCTGCATTCTGAGCTTGAAAATCATTTTATAATATGAAAAAATTATCATGGGAGAAAAAAAAGAGGGTTTTAGGCGTGGTTTACAGGAATTTAAAAAGTTTTGTTTATATATTTCTCTTTGCCGCATGCTTTGTTTCGTGCAAGATGATCACAGGCTCCGGGGGCGGTTCAGGAAGCGGCTCTGGAAGCAGTTCATCCGGGGTCAAGTACAAGGTTTCCCACATGCTCCAGAATCTTGACGGAAACGGCTATACCGAAAAGACCTCACAGACCTTGCGTGGAAAAGCTGGCGCAGATACAAAGGCTTCTGCAAAAAGCTACACCGGATTTTTCCTTAAAGAAGAAGTGGTTCAGGTTCAGATTGCATCCGACGGTTCCACGGAAGTAAAAATATATTATGACAGGAAAATCTTTACGATAACTTTCGATGCTGGAGAAGGAACGTTCCCGGATGAAGGAGCCGATGTTCACACCGTAACCCGTGAATTCAGGTACGGAGAAGAAGTCGTTCCCCCGGCTGCAACCAAGGACGGAGCTTCGGTCGTGTGGCCAAATCTTGGAAATGCAGATAAAAACAGGACGTTCACCGCAACATGGGATTCCGAATCTTTCGGACTAAAAAACAAATACTTTTATCTCGTGTCTGCAATAAATCAAAGCGGCTCTTCGGTTTTATCGGAGTTCAGCACGACGGACAAGAGTTTCATATACATATTCGGAAGGGACTGGCAGTTTGACAGCGGATTTTACATGGCGAAAGACAATCCTACCTGGTTCAAATTCTACCATAAAAATTCAAACGGCAATGAAAACGGTTCTGAATACAATTCCATCTGCGGAAGCAGTGACATAGATATGGAAAAACGCTCTATAACGGGGCATTTTTATGGAAAAAAACTGCCTGTAACATTCAGCGCAGACAAGACGATGCTTACGCTTACCGTTCCTTGCAAAACGCTTATGTCCCACAACCTTGATTATCCATTCGGTGAAGAAGGAAGCTACACGCTCGTTTTCAAAAGCAATTGAGGTGGTAAAATGGATTGTAAAAAAACGGCTTTATTTTTCATGCTGACCGCGGCGGCTTGTTTTTTCTCCTGCCGTGTTGATATCGACGGAACCGGACAAATGGGCGGAACAGGTGACAGCGGTGAAAAACCGGAAGATCCGTCCGTTGAATACAACGTTTCCCATCTCCTCCAGAACATTAATGATGACGGCTATACCGAAGCTGATTGCGAGACTTTGATCGGAAAACCGGACTGCATGACCGAAGCGGTTCAAAAAGATTATGAAGGATTTATCCTTAAAGATTCCGTTCCCAACTGCAAGATTTCATCTGATGGTTCCACTATCGTAAAAATCCATTATGACCGGAAGCTTTATGAAGTTGTTTTTGATGCCGGTGAAGGTGTTTTCAAAGGAGCCGGGGAAAACGGAGAAGATGTGAGGACCGTCACCCGGAAGTTCAGGCATGGTCAGAAAATAGAACCGCCCGAAGCAAGCTCCACGAAAGACGGCTATAAAGTCCAGTGGCCTGATTTTGGTACTGCAGGATCTGGAAGCGTGAATTCATATACTGCATCCTGGGAAAGCGGACTGGCTGACTACGGCATAAGGAGCTATTTTGAGTCCGTTTCAGGAGATTTTGAGGAAGCGGAAGACAAAAGGTCTGTCAAAAGCGGAAAACCCGGAACCGAAACCAAGCTTGGAAAAACTGATGCACAGTCCTTTACCGGATTTACGTTTGACCATGCGGACAACACCGTAATTTCGGAAGACGGTACATCTTTTGTTTCCTTCTATTATAAACGCAATTACTACACTCTTACCTTCGATGCCGGAAGTGGAAAATTTGCTGACGGAAAATCGAGCGTACAGAAATCTTTCAAATACGGACAGACTGTTGAAATACCGGAAGCATCCCGCGAAGGCTATACCGCAATCTGGGCCGGTGTTCCAAATGTATGCCCTGCAGGAAATGCAAAATACACGGCAACATGGAAAGCGAACGAAAACACGCCGTACAAAATAAAGCATTTCCTTATGAATGTTGACGGAAAGACATGGACGGAGAGGACTTCTGACGCAAGCACAGGACATGGAACGACGGATTCACAGACTGCACTCACTGAATCCAATGCAAAATCTTACGAAGGATTTACGTTCAATGAAGTCAAGAACACGACCATAGCGGCGGACGGTTCTTCGGTCGTCGGGTTCTACTACAGGCGCAATTATTACACAATAACTTTCGTTGCCCAAGGCGGAACTTTTGAGACAGGAACCACGGTCAGCTCAGACGGAAACGCGCAGGTCAAAGTAATCTATGAAGGAACGGTAAAGGCTCCTTATGTAAGCAAAGCAGGCTACGAAGTTTCTTGGCCGGAATTTGAGGCATGCACTGGAGCAAAAACTTATACCGCAACATGGAAGCCGCGCAATGACACGCCCTATAACCTTGAAGTTTTCGTACAGCACCCGGAAAGCGGAGAATATACGCTTGAATCTTCTAAAACACAAAAAGGAACCACCGGAGAAACGAGTGCCGTAACGCCTGAGCCAAGGGAGCATTATAACGCCAAAGTTGAGCAGACCGTAATAAAAGCAGACGGAAGCGGAAAAGCAGTCGTAAAATATGAGCTTAAGACATCCGTGCTTACGTTCAATGCCGGTGAAGGTATATTCAAGGGAGCAGGAGCCGGCGGATCGGATGCAAAATCTGTAAGCCTCACTCTCAGATACGGACAGAAAGTTGTTGTTCCAGAAGCATTCCGAGATGGATACAAGGCAATCTGGGATGGAGTTCCAAATGTGTGTCCGGCTGAAAATGCGGCATACACGGCAACTTGGAAAATTGTAAAAGGTTCTTATACTGTTGAAGTGTGGGTACAGCAGCCCAATGGAACTTACGGCATGGAATCTTCCAGGCCGGAACAGGGAACCATTGGAGAAACGACCGCTGTTGTAGCAGAAAACAGGCCTCACTATGCAAAAACAGTTACGCAGACAGTTATTTCCGGTGACGGAAGCGACAAGGTAAAGATAAGTTATGCGCTGGAAACCGTAACCCTTGCTCTGGATGCGGGAAAAGGCAAATTTGAAAGCACAGGCGAAAACACAAAAACACTGACAGGCCTTTATGGAGCCGCCGTTTCTGTTGAGGAGCCGGTACGCCAATGCTGGTTCTTCCGGGGCTGGTCATCAGATTTGTCGGCAACTTTTGAGACATCTGGAACATATACGGCCAAGTGGGAATTTGATTATACGGCAGTGAAAAAAAAGTATACCCTTACGGCTGCGGTAAATCAGAATGGTACAGATGTCATATCGAATTTCAGTACAGCATATCCAACAACGATACAACTTTATACGACGGATGTTCCCACAAAATCTCCCAAAAAGACCTATAAGGCGGAGGATAATCCGGTTTGCTTTAGATTCCATCATAAAAAGGCCTCATCTGATACTGATGGTAGTAATTTTAACGCCTTTTACGGAACCAGTGATATAGACCCTGAAAGCCGCACTATAACCGGACATTTTTATGGAGGATTTGATGTAACTGTATCATTCAGTGAGGACTGCAAGACCATTGTAGCAACAATGTCATGCAATAATATTTATACAGATGGTTTTCTGGGATTCCATGGATATCCTTTCGGTACAAAAGATACCTACACCATGACCTTCACACGGCAATAATCTGTCTGGGGAGCATGGAAATCAATTTTTGACCTAAACAAACGGATTTGTACAAAACTAACGTTTTTCGCTAATCCAGTGAACGGCGTTAGCAGTGAACTAGGCTACGCCAATCCGTTTGTTAAAAAACGGCAGAAACTTACCTTGCGGAAATTAGATTGATATTAATCCAGATTTTTATCGGGTGTAAAACTTGATTTCCGTGGCGGGGGAGGAGGAATAATAGCAAAAAAATTAAAAGTTTTGTATAATCTGTGAAAATGGAAGGTTGGGTTCCTATTTTTCCTTTCGGAATATCAGGTTCCTGCACCCTGACCTACATACGGTAATAATTGTGCGGAGGAGAAAGTATGTCTTACGATGCAATGATGGATCAGATAAAGGCTGTTCCGCAGGAGTGTCTTGACGAAATTGAAAACTATATTCAGTTTGTTTTGTATAAACACGCTAACAGTATAAAGACCAGCGGAAATAAGAATTTGTCGAAATATTTCGGTTCCGTAAATTTCAGCAAAGACGCGCTTGCCATTCAAGAGGAGATGCGGGATGAATGGAACTGATTTTCTTGCAGATACAAATGCTTTAATCTATTTGCTTGATGGTAATCCATGTATGGTGCCATATTTGCAAAAAAAACTTGCTTTTTCCGTTATATCCGAGATGGAGTTGTTGTCTTTTTCTGGAATAACGAAAAGTGAGGAGGAAAAAATAAAGTCCTTTTTAAGTGATTGCAAGGAAATATCTCTGTCAGATGAAATAAAGGAAACAGTGATAAAACTTCGCAAAAATTATAGAATAAAATTACCCGATGCAATAATTGCGGCTTCTGCGCTTGCAAATAAAATACCTCTTATTACAGCCGACAAAGGTTTTTGTCAGATTTCAGAATTGTGTTTGGAATTGATAGTTCCGGTTCTGGGGCAATAATCTGGTGAGGGAGCATGGAAATCAATTTTTGACCTAAACAAACGGATTTGTTCAAAACTAACGTTTTTCGCTAATTCAGTGAACGGCGTTAGCAGTGAACTAGGCTACGCCAATCCGTTTGTAAAAAAACGGCAGAAACTTACCTTGCGGAAATTAGATTGATATTAATCCAGATTTTTATCGGGTGTAAAACTTGATTCCCGCCATAGTTCTTGACTAAATCTTAAGTCTTTATGTAGAATATCGTAAAGTAATAGACAATTGGAGGTCTAAAAAATGAGAAAGGTTTTATTTGCTGTTTGTGCATTTGCTCTTGCCGTTTGTTTCGCAAGCTGCAGTGGAAAGGGAAGCGCTGCCGGTAATTCTGCAGATGCAGGAAACTACAAGCTGATTGAATCAGGTGGAGAAGATGCAACCGTACTCGAAGCACTGGGTATGACTGCAACTATGACTCTCAAGGCCGACGGAACGGGAAGCATCGATTTGTTCGGTATGAAGTCAGATTTGAAATGGGACGGAAACAAGCACGAAATCACGATTGTTGAAGACGGTGGAACAAGCCCATATAAGATCGATGGAAAGAAACTCATTATTACCGAAGACGGACAACAGATGGTTTTCGAAAAGCAGTAATCTGTTTTTAAGCTGAACGGAATCCCTCGTGTATGCGGGGGATTTTTTTTGTTTCTATATCCTGATTTATGTGTTATAATAAAAAACTATGAGTACACATATCAATGCGCCGGAGGGTGCGGTTGCGGAGGCTGTGCTGCTTCCGGGTGATCCGCTCAGGGCCAGGTTTATTGCAGAAAATTTTTTGAAGGATGCCGTGTGCTATAATGAAGTCCGCGGCATGTATGGATTTACCGGAACATACAACGGGAAAAAAGTTTCCGTACAGGGTACCGGTATGGGGCAGCCGTCCCTTTCAATCTACGTGAACGAGCTTTTTCGTTTTTACGGCGTTCAGAAAGCAGTGCGCGTAGGAACATGCGGAGCCGTCCAATCTGACATAGCTCTCCGTGACGTGATTCTTGCAGAGGGAGCCTGTTCTGATTCTGGGTTGAACACACACCGCTTCGGAGGAATGCATTTTGCCCCGGTAGCAGATTTTTCGCTTCTTGACACGGCACATGCAAAGGCTTGTGAAATGGGTCTTAAGACACATGTGGGGCTATGCGTTTCAAGCGACAATTTTTATAACGACAAATCCGCATGGAAAATGTGGGCGGAATATGGTGCGCTGGGAATAGAGATGGAAGCCGCGGAGCTTTATACTCTTGCAGCAAAATTCAGAAGAAAGGCGCTGGCAATACTCACTGTCAGCGACCACATAGTTCTTGGCGGAGAGACAACGGCGGAAGAAAGGCAGACTTCATTCACCAACATGATAAAGCTTGCCCTGGAAACCGTGACTGCCTAAATTTATTTTTATATGAAAAAAACATTCTTGTAAGGGGGAATTGAAAAAATGAAACCAACGCTTTTGGTGCTTGCAGCCGGAATGGGAAGCCGTTATGGTGGTGTCAAGCAGATTGATTCCGTGGGAAAAAACGGCGAGTGCCTTTTGGATTTTGCGGCCTATGATGCACGTGAATCCGGGTTCGGAAAAGTAGTTTATATAATCAGAAAGGACATAGAAAAAGATTTCCGTGAAAAGCTCTTTGACAGGATTGCAAAAAACATGGATGCCGAATATGTGTTCCAGGAACCGCATGCCCTTCTTTCTGATGACGAGATCGCGCGTTCTGCCGAAAGGACAAAACCTTGGGGAACGATACATGCTGTGCTTTGTGCGGAAAAGGCTCTCGGAACACCGTTTGCCGTAATCAATTCGGATGATTATTATGGAAGGGACGCTTTCAAGACTCTCGGAAGCTATCTTTCTTCCATTGACGTTATGAGCCGTGATCATGCAATGGTCGGATATGTGCTCGGAAACACATTGAGCCCGTCCGGTACCGTGAGCCGCGGTGTCTGTTCTGTAAAGGACGGTTATCTTGATTCGATAGTCGAGAACACTAAAATCGGATACAAAGACGGCAAGATTGTAAGCGAGCTTGACGGAAAGGATGTGGTGCTTACCGGAAACGAGTGGGTGAGCATGAATCTGTTTGCGTTCAGCATGAAAGCTTTCGAGACTTTCCATGAATATTGGGACGGCTTCAAAAAGACTTCGCTTGACAAACCAAAGGCGGAGGCTCTTTTGCCGGTTGCAGCTTCGGACATCGTAAAAAACGGCGAGGGAAAAATCAAGTTCTTCACTTCAACGGAACGCTGGTTCGGAATGACATACCCGGAAGACCGCGAGATTGTGAAAAAGGAGCTTGCCAAAAAAATAGAAGAAGGCTATTACCCGGAAAAAATCTGGGAAAAATAGAATTTCCTAGGAGGCGTATGTATAGACTGAAAGCCATAAAGTCCGAAAAGCCTTGGGGATACGAGCTTTGGATTGCTTCGACCCATCCCAACGGACTTCAGAAGGATTTCAAGGAATATGCCGGCGGTGACTATCCGCTTCTGGTAAAAATCATTCAGGCGGACGACACATTGAGCGTTCAGGTTCACCCGGATGACGGGCTTGCACAAAAATTTGAGGGCGGCTCCGGAAAAACCGAGTGCTGGTTCATTCTTGGCGCAAATAAGGATGCCAGGCTGATTTACGGCATGAACGGCGAACATTCGGAAGAAGAGCTGAGGGCTGCAATCAACGAAAACCGTCTGGAAGATTTTATGAACTCCGTACCGGTCAAAAAGGGCGACTTTGCATACATTCCGGCTGGAACCGTACATGCAATCGGCGGAGGGATTAAGATTCTGGAAGTGCAGCAGTCAAGCGACATAACCTACAGGCTCTATGACTGGGGGCGCGGACGTGAGTGCCATGTTGAAAAAGGGCTGGCGTGCATAAAAAATCAAGGCTTGCGTAAGGTGGAAAGTTTCCGGGGCGCATTCTCGTGTCCGTACTTTACGCTTGAAGAGATTTTTGTCGACGGAAAATTTACGGCTCCGGTCAGTGTACGTACAGAATCCCAGGATCCTGCCGACACCGTGCTTTACTTTGTGATCGAGGGTTCGGGACTTTTGAATGACAGAAGGGCTGCTGCTGAGGAAATCTTTGCGTTCGGCCCTAACGAAAGGATTGTGGCGGAAGGAAAATTCCTTCTTATGCGCATTGCGGCTTGTCATTTCGACTCCGCTCAATGACCGCATTTCGACTCTGCTCAATGACTGCATTTCGATTTCGATTTTACTATATAGGAGGAAAGTTATGAAAAAAAGTTTTTTGTTTTTTCCGGCTCTTGTTTTGGCCGGGATTTTCGCGGCTTCATGTTCATTCAACGGTGCTTCTTCTGACCTGAGCTTTGCGGTGAATCTTCCTGCGAGGGCTGCGAATGACGGCGACGGGTACAGCTATAATTATGCCATCTATGTAACCGGGCGTGCGCTTCCGTGGAGAGGAGTCATAACCAAGGACAACAATGTCATAACACTGGAAAATTTTCCGCTTGGTGCCGAAAAGACTCTGTACGCCGGATTTTCTTGCATCGGTTGGAGCAGTGAACTAATAGATGCTGGTATTATGCCGTGCTACTTTGGGGAAGCTGATATTGCTTTTGCCAACATATGGGACAGAGTAGGTGTTTCGGTGAGCGATTCTTATTGTGGAGGAGGAGTCTTTAGGCTTCCGGGGGGTGAAGATGCAGAGCAGATGGAGATTATAGGATTTCCGGGTGGCCAACAAATGTCTTCACCAACCTACATCAGAATAATCAACGTGCCGCTTCAGGAGTTTTCGGATAAAGGAGAGCTTTGCGTGTGTTCGTTCACATATCAGACGGCAACGTATAATGAAAATACAAGTAACTATGAATATGGCCCTGAAATCCATGCGGAATGTCCTGTATGGATTCTGATGCAAAATGAGAATGGATATAGTATAGAAATTTTAAATCGTGAGGATCCTATAAAAATTTCCAACGTGAAGCTCCGCCGCTGGGGTGAAAAGACATGGCATGAATTCAGATACACTGATTCGTGGAGTAATAGAATGTTGGATTAT
>JAFOTA010000055.1 GCA_017421145.1 Treponema sp. | reverse complement strand
GGTAAGCTGCCTCTGTTCGCCCTTAAGTTCAACCCTCTTTTCGTTGTAGGCCGTATCGACCACATGCTTCGACACGAATTTCTGGAAAATGTTCCTGAGCGTCGCAGTGTTGAGGTAAAGGTTGTTGAAATTCGCCGCCAGATAGGTGATGTCGTCGTTGGATGCACCGCTTATGTCGATTGGGGCCTCTAGATCCTTTGCGGACGAAATGTTTTCCATCTGCTGGGACCTGTTCAGCTCATAAACGTCTTTCGTGAATTTCCTGACGTTGCTGAAAAGCGAATTGAGGACCGAAATGCCGACCACCATGAAAAAAGCCGTCATTACGAGTATGATTATGGATATCTTGAAGAAGATTCCGTACATCTCGCGGTTCGTATCAGCCTTGAGTTCAGCCCTGATCAGGTAGCACTGCCAGTCGTCGTGATACTTGAACACTCCCATGTACTCATCCCCCGCAGGAGAGGTAAAGTTGACCGAGCCTTCGACACGATCGGGAGTCCCGGCACTTTGGGCGGAATCATAGGTTTCGTTCATCCTTGCAAGGGCACCGGAATCTGAAAAACCGTACCAGCTGTGGCTTTTATCCTGACGTGCTATGAACAGAATCTTTCCGTCCCGGGTCACACCCATGGCGATTGAATGGGGCTTTGAAAAATCCCTGCTTGCAGCCTCCACTATGCTGTCAATCGATTCCTCTCGCTCCTGGGAATAAAGGCTTATCTGATACTGGTTGCTTGCATTGGTGTAAAGGTCCGAAAGATGATAGACCAGAAGTTCGTTCGTAAGTGCAATCGTCTGCCGCTGGGTAAACACAAGGGTTATGAAATTCGTACTCAGGCACGAAAGCAGTATAAGGATGATAAACACCGTAAGGATTTTTGCGGAGATGGGCACGATGGAGGTCTTTCCGACCTTCTGGAACCTTATGCCCCTGGAAATTTTGTCTGAGGAATTCATCTCAACCCCTGTTTTGAAAAACTTTTTTTAATCGGGAACAAACGTACACTTCGTCATTCCACAAACACGGCAGGCATCCCGCAGTCCAGGCCGATGTTTTTCTTCTATATATATGTCCTTCATTCCCCAAAAAACGAAGTCCACAGTGAAATGCCGACACAATCGATGCATTATAGAGGAAACTCTGAAATTTAACATTTTAGAGATACCTATAATTTTACACCGATTGATTTAATTTTACAACTATTTTATTCTTTTCCTGATATGAATACAAACGAAAAAAATGAAAACGAAACGACAGTACAGGCGACGGAAAAAAAATCGTCCCTCGTAAAAAAGGGACTGTCACTTTCCGTGCTGACACTTTTTTCAAGAATACTGGGACTTATCCGTGAAATGACCAAGGCCCACTTCATGGGAACGAGCACCTTCTCGGACGCATTCGGCGTTGCTTTCATGATTCCGAATCTTTTCAGACGACTTTTCGCCGAGAACTCAATATCCGTGGCTTTCATACCCACGTTCAAGGGATATCTGGAAGACTGCGACAGTCCGGAGGGAAAAAAGACGACGCAGGAATTCGTGAGTGCAACATTCACCCTTGTCAGCTTCCTGACGGTCTGCTTTGTCACCGTAGGAATAATATTCGCCCCGCTGATTCTCAGAATCTTCTATAAAGAAGCGGATGCCGAATCAATGAACGAAGCCGTAATCCTCACAAGAATCATGTTCCCCTACCTGATTATCATTTCCATTGCGGCACTTTTCCAGGGCATACTCAACGGCCTGAAGATTTTTTCTCCGTCGGGATTCACTCCGATCCTTTTCAACGGCATCGTGATTCTGGCGACCTACATCCTCACACCCATTCTCACAGGCAATATCGAAGACAACGAAGTAAAAGCCCAGATGGCAGCCCGGGCAATGTCCATCGGCGTAATAACGGGAGGTCTGGTGCAGACTTTGTTCCAGCTACCATTCGTCCTGAAAAACAACTGGAAGATTACGTTCATATCGCTCCGGAAGACATTCTCAAATCCGGGAACAAAAAAAGTCCTTAAGCTGATTGGACCGACAATAATCGGAATGGCCGCGTACCAGCTGAACGACATCGTTTCATCGGCCCTGGCGACACGTACGGGTGCAGGAGTCTACTCAAGCCTCAGCTACTCGCTCAGACTGCAGGAACTCATTTTGGGAATATGCGCCGTAACGATTGGAACAGTCATCCTTCCCGACCTGACCGGATTCGCAAAGAAAAACGACTGGATCAACTTCAACGAAATGCTGACACAGTCCGTAAGGATAATGGCATTCATCTCGATTCCAATCACGTTCTACGCTCTCTGCATGGACGAAAACCTGATCAAGCTCGTGTTCTCTACCGGACGCTTCGACGAATCATCTGCGGAAATGACGGTGAACGTTTTCAGGTTCCACATAATCGGACTGTTCTTCATTGCGGTCAACCGTGTCATAACCCCTTCGTTCTACGCACAGCTGGACAGCATAAGCCCAACCATAGCCGGACTGATTAACTTCGCGCTCAACATGGCACTGGCATTCATACTCGTAAAACCGATGGGCGGTCCCGGAATCGCGCTCGCACTGACAATATCGTCGTTCTTCAACACTGTGGCACTTTTCATATTCCTGCGCAAAAACAAAAACATCGACGTGGGAAAGACAGTGACATCGACCCTGCTCTACTCGCTCAGGATGATTGTGTTCTCCGTTGTGGCTTCGGTCCCGGTACTTCTTCTGCGCGGAAAGATTATCTCACTCTTTGATGGACACAGCCGGT
>JAFOTA010000054.1 GCA_017421145.1 Treponema sp. | reverse complement strand
CATATTTCAAATGCGACCGTCACTCTGAACATGGATGCAAACGGCTACCGTCTTCCGACAGAAGCAGAATGGGAATTTGCCGCCCGCGGAGGGGATCAGAGTAAAACGGAATGGAACTATACTTACAGCGGCGCTCCTTCAGCACAGGGAAAAACCTACAAGGATGAAGTTGATGCCAATATCAACGCCGTGGGCTGGTATAAAGCCAATACTTGCGGTAATCTGGCTTATCAGCAGAACAATCCTGGATATTCTACGCATGAAGTCGGACTTAAAAATCCTAACAGATTGGGTCTCTATGACATGAGCGGCAATGCATGGGAATTGTGCTATGACTGGTATGGTCCTATAGAAACGGGAACTGTAACGAATCCTACGGGACCTGAAACTAAGCCTGATACTAGCAACGGACGTGTTGACCGTGGCGGAAGCTGGAAAAACGGTGCCTACCGTGCATCCGTAAATCACCGCGGCGTATATAACCGCAATGATGATGGAACTTTTACCGAAGCGTGGACGGGAATACCTGCGGGAGATACATCATCGGACAGTGCATATTACAGCGATGCAGTTGGATTCCGTCTTGTAAGGAAAGCACCTGCCGACTAAAAAATAAAGGCTGTCCGAAAACATGAGCTTCCGGGCAGCTTTTTTGTTTTAAAATCCAAATCAGAAAAATCTACAGATCCTTGCGCTTTGTCAAAAGGATGAAAGCGACTATCACGCAGAGCAGGGGAGGGACGGAAAACAGCAGCCTCTCGCGGATTATGACATCCCTTGCCTGTTCGACTTCATCAGTGTATTTTATCCAGTCGATTCCTATTCAGGTTATGAAAACAGAGAACGACGTGGAAAGCTTCAGCATAAGCGTTTGGAGCGAAGAAATCATGCTGTTCTGGCGTTTACCGGTCTTTTTTTCACCATAATCGACGGCATTTGCAATGAAAACTGAAATCAACACGTATGCGATGCCCAGACCGAAAGCAAGGAAGAGGGTAGGGATGGTTATTGCCCAGAACCCCATCTTTTTGTTTATGAAAACCATCACAAAAAATGCTATGTATCCGATCATCGCGCTTACCGTACCGACCTTGAATATGCGGCGGTTTGAAAGTTTCTGCCTCAGAACCGGGTAAAAAAGTCCCATGCTCAGGAATTCGACCACGCCGACCAGAACCATGTATATAGTATAAAGCTTGTTGTAGTCAAAATCCTTGCCGAACATAGTCATGCTTATGTTTTCATGCTCAAAAACGTAGAGGACGAGGTTCATCGTTATGCTGATTGCAGAGAAGAAAAGTATGATGATTGCGGAAACGACGAGAGCCTGGTCATTGTGGAAAAGGGATGAAAAAATCTCCTTGATTGAAATATTGGAGCTTTCTTCATAGCGTTCTTTCGGAAGGTTTATGAATGTGATTACCGTAAAGAATGTGTACAGGGCAGCGGTTATGCAGGCAAAAATCATAAAGCCTTTCCTGTAGTTTTCCGGGCTGATTCCGCCTCCGAGCTGTCTTACGCAGAGCATGGTGAAAGCCGTTGCAAGACCAGTTCCGATTCCCGACATGATTCTCGTGAACAGAGTGAGGTTTTCCCTTGCACGTCCCGGCTGTGTGATTGCAGGAATGACCGACCAGTACGGTATATCGCTTATTGTATAGGTGATCCCGCAGAGGAAATATGTGATCGTGATGTAGACTTTTATTCCTGTCTTGTTGAGCTGGCTTGGAACCGTGAACATAGCCACTATGACAAGCGAATTGAGCACTGCACCGGAGAGTATCCAAGGCTTATAGCGACCGTGCTTTCCCTTGGTTTTTGCGACTACGGCGGCCATGATCGGGTCGTTGAATGCATCGAAGATTCGGGCTACCATCAGAAGTACGGCAACGAATGATGCGCTTACGTTGAGCACCGAATTGTAATAATAGAGCGTGTACGATGACACGAGGACATAGGCAAGGTTTTTACCGAAACCTCCCAGCGAATAACCGAAAATCTCTTTTTTCTTTAATTCTTCCATGAAGGGGATTGTATCAAAATTTACACCGTTAGGGGAATCCCTGTTTTTATTTTAGGGATGCATTTATCCTTATGTTGGTAAGGGCGCACTGGTCACCGGTAAGGGCAACATAGAATCCAGGTACGTCCTCATTGATTTTTGTCACGCTCTTTATGGCTATTCCTCCGTTGACTGTATGCATGGTTATGGAATTTCCCTTGCGCTTGAAATGCACGGTACAGTCCATGCCTTTTTTGTTGAGTTCCTTCCATTTGTCCCAGCCTTCGAAATCTTCGGTTTTGTTGACGTTAATCTGGTTTTCGATGTATGAATGTGACTCCCAGTTTTCGCCGTCAAGACGCATGATTGTAAATTCGTTGTAATTTTTGCCGTTGACCATTCCGTCATCGGAGTAGAAAAGGTTTACGAATGGACAGTGCCAGACAAGCCGCGCGGTCGGAAGGCTTTTTGTGTGGAATGAAATTTCAAGCTCGTCTTTCAGCTTGATTCCTTTGGTCGCAGCGGAACGCCAGTTGTCAATCTGGATGTTCGGAATGTCTCCGGAAGGTCCTTCTATGAAGCTGATTTTTTCCGCAATCCTTGGGATAAAATTTTCGTCCACGCTTTTTTCATCCCTTTTTATGTCAACGCCGTAAATCTGGCAATGCTCGCCTGTAAGACCAAGATATACAAACCTTGTGCTGTCCGGGAGTGCGGTTATAATCCTTATGATTTTAAATCTGCTTGAAATTTCGATGAGAAGATGGTCGTCGAATCTTACGGCAGTTACCGTGTATTCCTGACAGGAGCCTGCTTGTTCGGAAACATGGCGTTCGCTTATTTCTGCCTGCATTTTACGCGCTTCCTTGCATTTATAGCTTCCGTCAAAGCAGATTTCACCGTATTCTGTATAGAACATTTTCTTTATCTTGTCTTCGGTCTTGTGGATCCTTGCGTCCAGTGAATCAAAAAGGACGAATGAAGGCATGCATTTTTCAGGCGGAAATCCTGCGGCCGGTTTTGAATGCAGGGTGATTTTCGTCGGATTTTTTGTAATATGGATTCCTTCTGAATATACTGATCGGTATTCGCCGCATGCAAAACCGTCTTTTATGGAAAGCTCGGCTATTTCACCGTGCTCCTGCATTTGATATTCCGTGTCCTTGTCAATCAGATGGAGCATCAGATTTGCGTAGACCGGGTCAAACTGCGTCCCCGAACCCTTGATGATTTCCTCACGTACAGTCTGCTGGGGAATCGGCTCACGGTAGCTTCGTTTTGAAGTCATGGCATCGTAGGCATCGGCAACCGCTATCATGCGGGCAATGTCGGGAATGTCGGTTCCTTTCAATCCTTCCGGGTATCCTCGTCCGTCATAGCGTTCATGGTGATAGTTTGCGCCTAT
>JAFOTA010000053.1 GCA_017421145.1 Treponema sp. | reverse complement strand
TTTTCCAAGTGCCGCAAACCCGAAGCCCACAGTCCGCAGGGCTTCAGCATGAAAACTATTAATAAATGCAACACATGAGCGGGTCCCAGTTGACGGCAAAAAACAGGCAAGTTTTTTAACGTTAAAAAACTTGTCCCCAATGGGGCCTCCTATTTAGCCACATTCGCACACACCTGTTACGAATATGTGTCCCACTCCTGTGTTGCAAAAAGTCTGTTGTTCGTGTCATGCCGAAGTCCTGTTATTTTTAAGGGGGAAATAGTAATCGCTCATGCTCAGCAATGATTTTTATGGAAATGTGTCGGTCATTCATGCAAATCGGTTCCACTCCAAACAAAAGATTTCAGGGACTCAGCATCATTTTAAACAAATGTGCGGAACGGCATCTTTTGTTGAATTTGTCGAGTCTGACACTTTTGGTGCAACAGGCGGAAGCGGGTGGCCGGAACGAAAAAAATCTGCACAAGCGAAAGCGCGGGCATTCGTAGCGTAGCTTCGAACGAGCCTTTTTTCGGGACGGACACACGCTGGGAGCCTGTTATAAATATATTTCATTGGACTCGACATTTTGGTTCACCAGAATCCGTTCTGCATACATACTTTGGTTTTCATGCTGAATCCCTTCTGGGCATGCAATGGAATTTCAGCCTTCCCGCCAAAAGATACTTGTGAACTGATGTTTTTTTCTATATAATCCTTCCATAAAACAAAGAAGCCGCTAAATTTTATATTTTTAAGGAAAAGAATATCATGCTGGACAAGATGAGAAACATTGGGATAATGGCCCACATTGACGCAGGAAAAACCACTACTACTGAGCGCATACTTTTTTATTCAGGAAAAATCCACAAAATCGGCGAGATTGACGACGGTGCCGCCACAATGGATTTCATGAAGCAGGAACAGGAAAGGGGCATCACGATAGCTTCCGCCGCAATTACGACCACATGGAAAGGCCATCAGATAAACATAATCGACACACCGGGCCACGTTGATTTTACTGCGGAAGTCGAACGTTCACTCCGCGTGCTTGACGGTGCGGTTGCGGTAATCTGTGCGGTCGGTTGGGTTCAGCCTCAGACGGAAACGGTTTGGAGGCAGGCAGATGAATTCAACGTTCCTAGAATCTGCTTCGTCAACAAGATGGACAGAATCGGAGCTGATTTTTTCGGTGCCATGAACGACGTAAAGGAAAAATTCAAGTGCCAGCCGCTTGCCCTTGAAATACCGGTCGGTGCAGGACAAGATTTTGAAGGAGTCATAGATCTTCTGAACATGAAGGAAATCCACTGGGATGTAGAATCAGAGGGAGAAAAATTCACGGTTTCTGAAATCTCCGCTGATTACAAGGCACAGGCAGATGAATGGCGCGAAAAGCTCGTTGACACAGTTGCTTCAACCGACGACGAGCTTGCCGAAATCTATCTTGAAGGCGGTGAAATAAGCGATGAGCAGCTCGTAAAGGCAATCCGCAAGGCAACCATTTCAAGGGCGCTGATTCCGTTCCTCTGCGGTTCAAGCCGTCACAACCAGGGAGTTCAGCCTCTCATAGACGCAATCATTGACTATCTTCCGTGTCCGACGGACATTCCTCCGGCAGATGCAGTAAAAGTAAAAAAGCATGATGAGGAAGAAAAGATCGAGCTTCCATGCGATCCTGAATCAAAAGTTCCGGCAGGCCTTGTATTCAAGATCCAGTATGACCGTGAAGCAGGCTCCCTTTGTTTCGTCAGGATGTATTCAGGAAAGATTTCAACCGGAACCCAGGTCTACAATGTGTCCAAGAAAAAACGCGAGAGGATAAACAGAATCCTCAGGGTCAACGCAAACCACATGGAGCAGACGGACAGCATAAGCGCAGGTGACATTGCTGTTTTCGTCGGCCTCAAGCTTGCACAGACAGGAGACACCCTCGGAAGCGAAGGAATGCCTATCCTCCTTGAATCGGTAAAATTCCCGGAGCCTGTCATATCAATAGCGATAGAGCCGGAAACCATGAGCGACCGCGACAAGCTCAACGAAACCCTTGACATACTGAGCCGCGAAGATCCGACTTTCACCCACAGGGAAGACGAAGAAACCGGACAGATCGTCATAAGCGGAATGGGAGAGCTTCATCTTGACGTTCTTGTGACCAGAATCCGTGATGATTTCAAAGTCCAGTGCAGGGTCGGAGCACCTCAGGTAACTTACAGGGAATCCGTCACTTCCGAAGCTGAATATATGGAAGAATACAGCAGGGTTCTTGCAGGAAAAGAAAACACGGCCGTCATAAAGCTCAAGGTAAGCCCGGCACAGACTGGCGAAGGAAATGCATACGAAAACACCGTAAAAGACAACCAGATTCCGGACGAAATCTACGATGCGGTAAAAGAAAGCATAGGAAACTGTTTCTCAGGCGGAATCAAGATGGGATATCCTTGCACGGACACAAAGGTAACGGTCACCGCAATGAAATACGATCCGCTTACATCCACCACGATGGCATTTTCAGCTGCCGCCGCAGAAGCTTTCGACAAGGCATGCAACGAAGCCTCACCGGAACTCCTTGAACCGATCATGGCAGTAGACATAGAATCCCCGTCAGAATTCGTGGGAGACGCAATGAGCCAGATAACCCAGCGCGGCGGAATGATTTCAAGCATGGAAGAAAAAACGGGCGGAAACATAGTCCACGCACAGGCTCCTATGTCCAAGATGTTCGGATTCAGCACAAGCCTGCGCTCCGTCACACAAGGAAGGGCAAGCTTCAGCATGACGTTCAGCCATTTCCAGAAAAAGACGGGAAACTGATCAGAAAAGGAACAATAAGGACGGCGGTTTTATCAGAACTGCCATCCGATGCCGACCGAAGGAACAAGCATGCCCACGTTCATATCATCGTTCACGGTGTAGACATAATCAAGCCCTGCCTCTGCATAAAGCCTTGTGTTTATGTAGTACAGGGCAGAAACGCCACCCTCGGCTGAAAAAGAGAATGTATTG
>JAFOTA010000052.1 GCA_017421145.1 Treponema sp. | reverse complement strand
CCCCTTTTTCGGCACGCTCACGTACACCGGGCACATTGTCCAGAATCCACTTGATTTTTGTTCCGCTGAAATACGCGTCAATTTTGAGGCCGGTCTTTTCCTTGATTATATCTTCGTAACCGTCGGCTTTTAGCTTGTCACAAATATCCGCGGTACGCCTGCACTGCCAGACTATTGCGTTGTAAACCGGCTTTCCTGTTTTTTTATCCCAGACAACCACTGTTTCACGCTGATTCGTAATCCCGATTGCGGCAACTTCATCAAATTTGATTTCATTGTCAATCAGGACGCTTTCCATCACCTTCAGCTGGCATTTGAAAAGCTCCTCGGCATCATGCTCAACCCAGCCCGGATGCGGATAATACTGCGTAAATTCGCGCTGTTTTGAACCAACCGGCCGGGCATTCTGGTCATAAACTATTGCCCTTGATGATGTGGTTCCCTGGTCCAAAGCAATGACATACTTTTTTCCCATTCGCGTACTCCTGCCCATTATCATAAGATAGTATTTATATTAACATGATAGCATAACTATCAGTAAATGCAATATTTTCCCGCTGATTTTGACCAGAATTTTAAAAAAATTTTATCGGCTATGGTAAACGCCTATAAGCCCGGAAGTGTTTTCTCCTATTAACCTTGTAAAACAAAGGATTCAATGCTACAATTTTTGATTATGGAACCAAAGTCTATTAATAATTACAAGTGCCCTGCTTGTGGCGGCGGTCTTAACTTTGACCCTACCTCAGGAAAAATTATCTGCGAATACTGTGACAGTTCTTATACGGTCGAGCAGATTGAAGAAATCTACAAGCCTGCTGAAGCATCTTCTGAAGAAGCCCATGATGATCCACCGGAAGTTAGCGGCGAAGGATTCGATTCAGCAGAAACAAATTGGGATACCGATTCCCTGAACTCCGACTGGGGTGAAGATACAGGCAACATGAAGGAATACAATTGTCCGTCATGCGGAGCTGTATTGATTTGTGAAACAACCACGGCGGCAACCAGCTGTCCTTATTGCGGAAACCCGACGATCATCGAGCAGCAGTTTTCCGGTTCACTCCACCCGGATTATTGTATCCCGTTCAAGCTTAAAAAACAGGATGCAATCGACAAGCTCAAAGAGTTCTATAAAAAGAAATTCCTTCTCCCGAAACTTTTTTCCGACGAAAACCATCTGGAAGAAATCAAAGGCATTTATGTTCCTTTCTGGCTTTTTGACGGAACAGCAGAAGGAACTTTGACATTCAGGACGACGACAAAAACATCCGTCAAGCATGGAAATTCAATAACTACGACCACGCGCTATTATGATTGTATCCGCTCCGGAAAAATAGATTTTTCAAAAATACCGGCCGATGCATCAGAAAAAATGCCCGATGACATGATGGATTCTCTTGAACCGTTCGATTACAAAGAGCTTAAAGAATTTTCCACGGCATATCTTCCGGGTTATCTTGCAGACAAATACGATGTCACCGTTGAACAGTCAACCGACCGCGTAAACACCCGTTGCTCAGGCTCCTTTGTTGAAACGATGGAAAAAAGCGTAACCGGCTATAGCACATGCAAGCTTACGAGCAAAAACATCTCGCTCAAAAGCGGCAAAGTCTACTATGCACTGCTCCCGGTTTATCTTCTTTACACAAAATGGAATGACACGAAATTCCTTTTTGCGGTGAACGGTCAGACTGGAAAAGTCGTAGGAAAACTGCCGATCAGCAAGGGAAGGGCTTTCCTCTTTTTCATGCTAAGATTCTTGGGCGGTCTTTTAATCGGCGGCATCTGCGGCGTGATAGCCTATTTTGTCATAAAATGGTTCTTTAGCTAAAAGAGGGTTGAAATGAAAAAAATATTCTTAACGATAACAGCATTTTTGTGCTTTGCATTGTTTCCTATAAATCAAGTTTTTGCTCAATCAGAATCTGATGATTTTGCAAATCCTGAATATTCTGGGGCTGTATTCAAGCTGGTGCAGTCATTCCCGGACGGATATACAGAAGAGGATTTTTTTAATGCCCTTGACAATTCTGAAACACTGGCAGATTTGGAAAGCTATATGCCGGACACCTATGATGAAGCGGCATTCAATGATTTCATATCCTATCTGGACGATAACGGCTATCTTTATGAAGATGAAGATTACGACAAAGACATCGAATTTGATGATTACGATGATTATTCTGATTCAGCGCCTTACGAAATCGACCATTCAACACAGGCCGCATTCTTGATTCAGGATCAGGTTGGTCTTCTGTCATCAAGCCAGCTCCAGTCAATAAAAAACAGGCTCCAGAGGATTTCAGAAAACTATGAGCTTGGTGTTTATGTCGCAATCATCCAGGATTATAAATCTTATGGTTCCGAAATTGAAAAAGCCAGCGAAAAGATTTACAACCAAAATATGCTTGGCTTGGGAAATCAGAGGCACGGACTGCTTTTGCTCCTGTCCATGAACGACCGCGGATATGACTTGGCATCTCACGGAGAATACGGAAACATCGCTTTCTCTGACGCCCGCAAAACTGAATTGAAAGACAGTTTCCTGCCATATTTAAGGAACAATGACTGGGCATCCGGCGTAGAAGCTTTTGTTGACTGTGCCGAAAGAATCTTGCAGGTGGACAGGTCATCCGGTAAAAGCTACAAGACTATGTTTGAAGAAAAAAACAATGGATATATCCTGATCTGCGTGATAATCGGAGTGGTCATTGCGCTTATATTTGCATTTGCATGCCTTGGAAACGAGAAGAAAAAGATGAACAACGTTGCATTTGCTTCAGAAGCTGATTCTTATATTTCCGATGACGGCGTAGAATTCTTTGAAAAGAAAGATATCTTCAAGTATTCGACAAGCCACACGACAACAGTAAAATCTTCGTCCAGCAGCGGAGGTGGCGGCAGCGGTTTCTCACATTCAAGCGGACATTTCTAAAAAAAACAAGGGGCTGTCTTATAAAAGGCAACCCCTATTTTTATGCTCTTTACTCTATCGTATTATTTTCTTTCAGATAATAAAAAACGGAGTGATCGCCGATAAAGTGTGCACATCCTGCAAAAACAAAGGAAGAACCGCCTTCCCTAAGCCATGAATCAATCTTTTTTGCCCAGGCGGAATTCCTGTCATCCATTATGGCCTTGTAGTAAGACTCCATGAAATCTTCCATTTCAGGCGGAACATCTTCATCATTTTTAAGTTCTGCATCCAAAAGCTTGGACAAAGTACCGACATCATCATCAAGATAGGCTTTGTACAAATCAGACATGGTAATTGATGACTCTTTTGGGTTGATCATAGCAGCAATTGATTGTTTCAGCATAAAAATCTGCTGGTCGTAGTCACCGAAAGCCAGAATGTCAAGCTGAGTCTGCAATGTGTCCATTCCTTCCCAAGCTTTTCCCTTTTCTGACAAAAGACCCATCAAATATAAATCTATTCCGCCTTCGCCTGTCATTCCGACCTGTGAATACTGGCCTGTAGAAGTTGCTATCATCATAACCCACGGCTCAAACACTGCAAGCTGCTCCAACATTGCTTTATCTGCCAGAGGTTCAAGAGCTTTCTTTTCTTCTTCGGTAAGATAGTCAAGGACATTGCGGCCGTTTGCATTCAGATAGCTTTTTCCCATGGCAGCGGCAATTGCACCCTCTACATTTTCCATATCATCTTCTGAAATTTCAGCGGCAACACGCTTGGCACCCCAAAAAGCATCCATAATCGGATCAGGGAGAGGGAGAAGCTTTTCATCACCGACATGGATCGTTCCAAGCAGATAGACGGATGAAGGCCTTCCCTTTTTATCGGTTCCAGAAATCTTCCAGAACATGCGGTCAATTTTTTCAACGACAGCCTTTTTGAATTCTACCGGTTGCTTTGAACTGCCGGTTGCAGAAAAAAATGGGCTTATAGAAAAATCTGATTTTGCAAAGGCGAATGATGCAGTGGAAATCAAAAGCAAGGCAAAAACAGCAAATAATCTTATCTTGTTCTTCAATTTATTCCTCCGAGAAATTCAGTGAAAAAATTATATCAGAATTCAAAATAAGTTTACAGTGGCTTTGTTTCCAAATTTTCCGGTTATTTGTCCTTTCCCCTGTACAACATGCAAGGCCGCCCGCCGGTTTCATAGTTTATGTCCTGAATGACCGTCCCTTGTTTCGTAAGATAATTCAAATAATTTCTCACTGTCACGATTGAAATTCCAAGATTTTCTGCAATCATATCCGCACTGCACCACTGGGGATTTTTTTTGAAATAATTCAAAACAAGCACAAGTGTTTTTTCCTGTATGCCTTTCGGATAATTTTTTTCTTCCGCTTTGACCGGCGACAGATTTGCAATAATCGAATCGACGCATCTTTGGTCTAAAATTTCACGTCCCTTCAGCAGATTGATTTTTGATATGAATTTTTCAAGAGCCACTTCAAAACGCTCATAAGCGAACGGCTTTATAAGATAATCCAAAACGCCGAGGTGCATGGTGTCTTCAATTGTCATAGTATCATTTGCGGCAGTAACCATAATCACTTCAGAATCGACTTTCATCTCGCGGATTTTTTTGAGAGTTTCGATTCCGTTCATCAGCGGCATGTACACATCAAGGAGAATCAAATCAACTTCATTCGATTTCAAATAATCCAATGCATCCTGTCCGTTACGGCATGAAGCAACGACAGAAAAATCCTGGTTTTTGCAAACATACTGCTCATTAATCATCGAAACCATCGGATCATCTTCGACAATCAGCACTTTATAAGACATTGATTCCCCCTATCGCTTATTTTTTAAGATTACCATAAAACACGCACCTTTTCCAACCTGAGATTCCACGCTTATAGAGCCTCCGAGACTTTCGATGAGCTGTTTTGTATGATAAAGCCCGACACCCCTTCCAGAACCTTTGGTTGAATATCCGTTTTCAAAAATCTTATCAAGATTTTCCTCACTGATTCCGAGTCCGTTGTCCTTTACGGTAATCAAAAGCTCGCCGGGTTTTGTGAAAGCACCGAAAACAAGCTCTTTCGTTTTTTCAAATGACATGTCCATGTTCATTGAGTCAAGCGCATTGTCAATAAGATTGCCGGTAATCGTAACGAGAGCTTCCGACGGCACTGCAATGTCCTCAGATTTGAAATGAAGCCCCTCTTTCAAAACAAATTTTACGTTGCATTCAGAAGCACGCGCAATCTTTCCGACCAAAAGAGCCGCAAACGACGGATTTTCAATCGTGTGCATTATCATGCTGACCGTTTCACGCTGGATTATGGAAATGTTTTCGATGTATGAAACCGCCTTGTCATATTCTTGGATTTGAATCAAACCAAGGATTACATGAAGCTTGTTCGTAAAATCATGGTTGTTTGCACGCATCGAATCAACAAGAAATTTCGTTCCCTCAAAATCTTCCGTGAATTCCAAAAATTCCCTTTTGATTTTTTTTGAAATGTACGTGCATATCGCAAGCTCCAGCAAAATGGCAAAGACAACTACGCTGACAAACAGACTGATAATCCTGATCGTAACCAGGCGCATGGAAACCTGCAGTCGGATCGTCATGATAAATCCCCGGTATTCGCCGTAATCATCATAAATTGCAGAATACGTTCTTCTTTGCGGACCGGAAGGACCTATGTCATTTTCAGTGTAGAATCCTTTCTGATGCATGGAAAAATCTGGGTGAGTGCCGTCATATTGGGTGTTTATCAAAGCATGGTTCGTGTGATAGATGCGGTTGTTGTTTTTGTCAACGATTGAAATGACATCGACATCCGGGAGCTGGGCAACGACAGAATCCATATATTTGCACAAATCTTCCTGGCTGTAATCTTTAGTAAAATGGTAGAGCCTTGTTATAAGCTCCGAAGTTTCCTGAAGTATTTGATTGAAAGATTTGTCATTTGAATTAATGTTTATTATCGCACCGCCGATTGTCAGAAGAACGGTTACCGAGATTATTAAAATCAGCTGGGTTCGTTTTATCTCTTTTCTGATTGAATCCAACTTTCCTCTATTATCTGATTTTTTTTCCATGGTTTTAATATATCAGCACATCAAGCAAAAAGCAATTGCATGGTTTATGAACAAGCTTTTGAAAGTAAAAAAAATTTGCAATGCAAAATTGATTTTTTAATCTTTCAAAAAATTGCTTGTTTTTTTTTATGCGCTATTATGTAGACAAGATTAAAACACAAAAGTTCAGGAGTGTGAAAAAAATGGAAATTGCTCATCTTTTTGAAGCAACAATGTTAATCTGTTTCGGATTTTCTTGGCCGCTGAATGTTATCAAGGCATACAGAGCAAGAACTGCAAAAGGCACAAGCCTTCCGTTTATCATTCTGATTATCACGGGCTATATTGCCGGCATCACGGCAAAGCTCATCAACAAACAATATAACTACGTGCTTGCGGTTTATTTTTTGAACCTCGCAATCGTCATGACAAACATCTTCGTCTACATCAGGAACAAGGCTTTGGACAAAAAGGCCGTTGCAAATGATGTAAACGATGCAATCAAAAGCATACAAGTTGAAAATATTGCAGAAGCAAAGGAGGACAATATGACCAACTACACTAATTCATTGGACGAATTCATCAACAGAAAGAGCGCTACTGTTGAAATGAAGAACTCGGTTATTCTCTTCGGCGGTTCGTTGGACAAAAAGATTCCGGTTGCAGAACTTGCAAAATCTTTCGACTTCAATTTTGAAATCTACAACAAAAGCGAAGACAGCTTGTCCGTTTCAGACTGCGGAAAATATTTCCAGAACAAAATTGCTGCACTCCAGCCGGAAGGCATACTGATTCACATCGGTGACAAAGATTACAACCTTTTCAAAAATGAT
>JAFOTA010000051.1 GCA_017421145.1 Treponema sp. | reverse complement strand
GCCGGATTATCCAATTACCATAACCCCGATATTCAAAAAGGCTTACAAAGTAAAAATCACTCCGTATTCATGTACTTATAGTGGTATAACTGAATACGTAAAAGAAAAGTGTAAAAACAAGCCTGTGCGTATATGGATAGCGGACGACGCTCAGGGGGGAGCTTTTGATGATGAATATAAAGAAGTTACTCTTGATGAGAACGCAGAATATGACGGTTATATTTTGTATCCAAATGGTGTAAGCAATTTATCCAGCAATGCCCTCTTGTGTGCCTTGACCGTATATCAGGTGGATAATATTACTGGCAATCACGGTTTCTGTTACGGAACAGTTAGTTCTTCGACAACAAATCTAACCATGGCTATATTGCAGCCAAGGACTGCTGCTCCACAAACCCTTATTGCCTACGTATATCCGTTTGAAAGTACTTCATCACCCTACATCTTCTCCGCAATTCCTAACAATATTGGCTTTTTGTACAAATGGAATATTTACAATTACGACAGTAGTGATAACAGAACCTTAGAAGCAGAATCATCTTGGTATAACATAAACCAATATTCAGTACCAACAAACAAACTTGTAACAGGAAAAAACGGACTGGAAAGCTTTATAAAGGTTGCGGACATAAGCATTTCGTCAAATGGAACTCAAACATTCCAATACAACCCTAATCCATGATTAAGAATTCCGCTTAATCCGCATGGGCAACAGCCTTGTGGGGGTGGACATGGGGGGCGGAATTCAGCATGACATAGAAATGCAAGATGGATTTTTGCAGGTATTGTTTGAATCTTCCATAATATCTGATAAAAAATGCGGGTCCAGAATTGACTGAACCCGCATAGATTGTTTTCTTGATTCTGTTAGATTACAGTTCCCGAAGGAATCTCCGCGCCCTTCTTGATTATGATGATGCCGTCGGAGCTGTAGAAGAGTCCGTGGTCACCGTCCTCATAGGTGCGTCCGTTCACGTTGATGCAGCAGTTGTCGCCGATTTTTGCGTTCTTGTCGATAATGGCACGGTTGATTTTGCATCCCTTTCCAATTCCGACATTCGGCACACCGTTCTTCTTGTTCGCCGCACGCTCGCACTCGTTCTCGTAATAGTCCGCACCCATCATGATTACGCCGTCAAGGTCGCATCCCTCGTTGATAATCGAGCGCACACCAATTACAGAATGTTCAATGCGTGAGTTGGTGATTACGCATCCCTCGCTGGCAAGGGAATTCTGCAAAGTTGCATTGTTGATTTTGCTCGGAGGAAGGTTTCTCATGTGGGTATAGATTGGCTTGTCCTCGTCGTAGAAGTTGAAGTTCGGAACAGGGTTCGTAAGGTCGAGCGTCGCCTCGTAGAAGGACTTGATTGTTCCGATGTCCTCCCAGTATCCGTTGAAGATGTAGCTTGAGACTTTCTTTGTCTTGATTGCTTCCGGAATGATTTCCTTTCCGAAATCGTTCTCCTTGTTGTCGAGCATCTCTTCCATTGCCTCTGCATTGAAGATGTAGATACCCATTGAAGCAAGGTACTCAAGGTCGGCAGGCAGGTCTTCGCCCCTTGATGCCTCAGGAATCTTCCATTCATCGATGTTCATTTCCTTGGCGGGCTTTTCCATGAATGCCGTAATCTGGTTGTTGTCGTCAACCTTCATGATTCCGAATCCGCTTGCGTCGTGGCGGTTGACTGCTTTTGCCGCAATCGTTATGTCGGAGCCTGATGCAATGTGCTGCTCCATGAATTTTTTAAGGTCCATGCGGTAGAGCTGGTCTCCAGAAAGGATTATGTAGTGGGTCGGATGCTGCACGCGGAAATGTGCCATGTTCTTGCGGACTGCATCTGCCGTTCCTTCGTACCAGCCTGAATGTTCCAAAGTCTGCTCAGCTGCCAGAATCTCTACGAAACCGCGGCTGAATCGGTCAAAGTTATATGAGTTGATGATGTGGAGGTGAAGGGAAGCCGAATTGAACTGTGTCAGCAAGTAAATCTTCTTGTATCCGCTGTTGATACAGTTTGAGATAGGGATGTCCACGATGCGGTATTTTCCGCCGAACGGGACTGCTGGTTTTGAGCGTTCCTTTGTCAATGGGTAGAGGCGTGTGCCTTTTCCGCCGCCAAGAATGATAGCAAGTACTCTAGGTTCTTCATTGTTGTTTGCCATATGATTGATTCCTCCGTAAACTATTATCAAATTATAAGCCCGGTTCACGGATTTTGCAACAAAATAAAATCAAATAAATCACAAAATTTTAATTTGAAATCCATGAAAAAAAAGATTTCCGGCATTGACAAGGCTTTCACTTTATCTATATAATATTGACACGAAATAGGAATCTGTAGTAATATGACTTTGTTATACAGACGACTAAAATTTTATAGCGAGGTTATATATTATGGCAGTACCTAGATCAAAAACATCAAAAGCTGTTACAAAGAGAAGACGCGGTGTGAACATGCATCTTGACGCACCGAATCTTGTTCCATGTAATAACTGCGGCAACTTGATTCTTCAGCATCGCGTATGTCCAAAATGCGGCTTCTACCGCGGACGCCAGGTTATTACTCCGGAAGTAAACGGTTAATTGTAAGGAGAAGACAAGATGGACGAATTGTTTGAGAAGCTTAAGAAGGTTATTGTTGACAATCTTGACATCGACGCTGACAAAGTTACCATGGAAGCAACTTTCCGCGGTGATTTGGGACTTGACAGTCTTGATACCTATGAGCTTATGTACAGCCTTGAGGCTGAAACGGGCGTAAAGGTTCCTGATGAAGTCGCTGCAACATTTGTTAAAGTTCAGGATGTCTACGACTATATCAAGAAGCAGGGCAACTAATCTTACCCTGGTTTATGAAAGCACAGTACTTGGCTGCTGTGCTTTTTTTTTCGTTTTATCAACGTGAGTGTCCGCAGAACCTTGTTTTCGGGCTGCTCCGTAATCCATGCCGCAAGGCCTTAATTATGAACAAGCGCGATTTATTGTACGAATCAAAAAAATTGTCCCCGGAAAGAAAAAAGGATTTGTCCGAATTCTGCAGGAATCTGAACATAAAATTCAACAACCTCAACATGTTGGATCTGGCATTGCACCACAGGTCTTTTTCAAACGAAAGCCAGGAATACAAAATCTACAACAACGAGCGCCTTGAATTTTTGGGCGATTCAGTCCTGGGGCTTGTGACGGCCGCTTTTTTGTATGAGGACATGATGGACAATCCTGAGGGCGACCTTGCGAAAATAAAGGCCAACGTAGTTAGCGAAAAGTCCCTTGCTCCGATTGCAAAGGATGTCATGCACGTTGATTCTTATCTTGTCATGGGACGTGGTGAAGAACTTTCGGGCGGTCGTACAAAACCTGCGATCCTTGCCGATGCCGTTGAAGCCGTAATAGGTGCGCTCTATCTTGATTCAGGTTATGAAGCCGCTGAAAAATTCGTGCTTGAGCTTATAGTGCCTGAAATCCATAAAGTCCAGCAGGATAAGGGAAACAAGGACTACAAATCAATCTTGCAGGAATATTATCAGAAAGAACACAAGACTTTCCCGGTGTATCAGCTTGTAAACCAGTCCGGACCTGATCATGACAGGGTCTTCAGCATAAGCGTCCGCCTTGGAAATACGGTTTACGGGCCTGCAGAAGGAAAAAGCAAAAAATCAGCCGAGCAGAGCGCCGCACGTCAGGCATGTGTAGCACTTGGACTTGAGGAAAACTGATTTTTCCATATCATTTCACATCACATTAAAACAATAGGCCATGTCCGTAAAAAGGTCGTTTCGACGGGCTTAATGACCGTATCAACCGAAAATTCGAACATAGCCATACAAAAATAATTGGAAGAAACATTGGATTGAAAAACTGATTTTTGTGGATCGATTTTATTAAAAAGAAAGGAAATAAGCGGTAGAAGGGAGTCGAACCCTCGTCTCCAGCTTGGAAGGCTGGGGTAATAAGCCGTTATACGACTACCGCATTGCGTGATGGTTAAAAGTATAGACTCTCACGCTAAAAATGTCAATACCTTTTATAATTTTTGCAGCTTTTTTTTTGCCGCCGCCCGGAAACTGACAATGAAATCTTGGTTTCAAGCCGGTTTCCGGTGAATATGCGTACTAAAGCTCGAACGTACCGATTTTTTCTGCAAGTTTCTGGGTGTCGCGCTGGTTCTGGTTTGAACTGGTCTGGACTTCCTGTATTGAACCTGAGATAGCATCGATGTTCCTGCTCATTGACTGCATGCTTTCGGTTATGCGTCTGGTTACGTCTGAAAGCACTGTCATTTCCTTGACCACTTGATCGGCGCCTTCAAGCATTTCCGCGGAGCTGTCCTTTACGTTCACTGTTGAGTCGCTGATTGTTTTCATGGCCTCAAGAACCTGCTTGTTTCCTTCGTTCTGCTCGTCCATCGCATTTTTGACGACGATTTCCTGTGAGCGCACGGTCTGTGCAAGTCCATAGATAACGTCGAACTGCTGCTGCACGTCGGTTATACTTGTGGTAATCTGCCCGATTGCCTCGGAAAGTTTTTTCAGGTTGGTGTTGATTGCCTTTCCCTGCTTGTTTGACTGCTCTGCAAGCTTGCGGATTTCATCTGCAACGACTGCAAAACCACGTCCTGCCTCACCTGCATGAGCTGATTCAATTGCCGCGTTCATGGCAAGAAGGTTTGTCTGGCTTGCAATTGTCTGGATGATTTTGCTTGCTTCCATCAATCCGGCTGACTGATCAAGGACTTCCTTGGAAATCTGTGCGGCATGCTGTACGCGTCCACGGCCTTCATCTGATGCAGTTCCAAGCTGATTTACTGCCTCTGCGTTCTTGTCAAGAATCTGGGAAACCGAGTTGATGTTGGCGACCATCTCATCGACTGCGGCTGAAGACTGGTTAACTGATGTGGACTGGCTTTCAATGTTTTCGTTCAGCTCACGGATTCTTGCAACGATCTGGTTTACGGATGCATTTGATTCATCGACTCCGGCAGCCTGATTTCCCATCTCGCACAGAACCATGTCTATGTTTTTCGCTATGTTACCTACATTTCCGGTTGCGGAATCAAGGTTGTGCTTGAGTACTCCGGCTGTTTTCACTGAATCATTTGCGGATGCCGCCATATCCCCT
>JAFOTA010000050.1 GCA_017421145.1 Treponema sp. | reverse complement strand
CAGAGCAATACGCCACCTTGTGGCACGGTATGGTGTTCTCATAAGGTATTGCAGTCGGATTTAATACCCCTTGTTTCGCCCCTATTAGCAACGCAGTTTCAAGATGAGGGGCGGGGTATTAAACCCTCCGCTCGAATAAAAAACCCCGCACCGTGGTTAAGTGCAGGGCTTGAAAAATTAATCCGTTGAAAAAAGATTTTTCAGGACGGGAATTACTTTCTCTTGAGATACTTGACGCTATCGAGTGCGACGGCGGCAATGATAATCAATCCCTTGAAGACGAACTGAAGGTTTGTATCGATTCCCAAGAAGGTAAGACAATAGGTAAGGCTTGTAAAGATGATTACACCGATTACGGCACCGCCTATTTTTCCGATACCTCCGTTGAATGATATTCCACCGACGACACATGCTGCGATTGCATCAAGTTCGTATCCCTGACCTGTTCCGGCAGATGCATTTGCCTTGAATGCTTCCAAGAATGCGCCGCATCCGTAGAACACACCGGCCATGATGAATACGCCCATGGTCACCCAGAATACGCTGATACCGGAAACGCTTGCTGCTTCGGCATTTCCACCGACTGCATACATGTTTTTTCCGAACGTCGTTTTGTTCCAAATGAACCATGCAACCAAGATTGCAATGACTGCAGGAATGATCAGTTTCGGGAACGTTATCAGCTCACCGCCAAGCTCACCCAAAATCCAGCGGCCTCCAAGCATGTCCTTGATTCCAGAATCGATTGAACCTACCGGCGTACCGCTTGTTCCGAAGAACAAAAGTCCGTAGATAATCAGCTGGGTTGCAAGCGTTGAAATGAACGGGTGAATCTTCAGTTTCGCGCTGAACACACCAGCAAATGCGGAGAACACAACACAAAGCAGGATTGAAAGTCCGAGCGCCATTGCAAGACGGAGGAATGTAGGAAGGGCACTGAAATCCCAAGGACCGGCTCCGAAGAACGTTACGATGTTCTGTCCCGGATGCAGGATAAGACCAGTTATTACCGCTCCCATGGCAACCATACGTCCGACGCTCAAATCCGTACCGGCAAGCAAAATCAAACCGGCAACGCCAAGCGCATAGAACATACGTACTGATGACTGTTCCAAAATCGTGAAGATGTTCGGAAGTGAAAGAAGGTTTCCGTTTCCTGAAAGAGGAGCAAGGATGATACAAACGATGAAGAAAACCAAAATCGCAATGTAAAGTCCGTTGTCGAGCAGGAACTTTGACATCTTGAATTTGTTGATGTAGTTCTGGACTGAAAGAGTAAAATCTTCCTTGAAATTTGTCTGTCCGTTTCTGAACGCGCGGTTCTTCTGGACATAATCGACATAAGCCTGATTTTTTACCGCTTTTGCAGCATCCACGGCTGAAGTGAATTTGTTCTTTGCATCAAAGAGCGCAGACTTATGCTCGTATTCAGCAACACGCAAATCTTCCTTGCAGTCTTCGTTGTCTTTCTGGGAAGTTTTTCCTGCATAAGAAGCAACGATATCCTTTTTGCGGGAAAGAGTTTCTGCATCAATCTTCGCGACTTTTTCGGCATACTCGGCCTTAAGCTTTGCAATGATGTCATTCTGCTCTGCGCTGACTTTTGCAATCTCGGTTTTTGAGATTTCATTGTTGCGTGCGACGGCTTTTTTGACTATCTCAGCAATCTGCGCTTTGTTTTTTTCTGCAACTGTCTTTGCCTGCGCTATTTTTGCGTTGTGATCAGAAATAAGTCTTTCCCTCTCTTCTGATGAAAGCAGCTTGTTCCTTTTTGCAGCGGCAATTTCCTGTCTGAGGGTGGAAATCAAATTCACGCCGTCTTTTCTCAGGGCTTCGAGCTGTTCCGAATATTCGTTGAGTTCTTTATCTTCCATTATACACTCCTTTTACAAGTACATGGCAGAAAGCTTCAAGAGTGCTTCCTGATCGGTTGTTTTTGTATCCACAATTCCGGCAAGCCTGTGGTTTGACATGACGGCGATTCTGTTCGTAATGCCCAGGATTTCAGGCATTTCGCTTGAAACCACGATGATTGTCTTACCTTCTTTTGCCATGCGGATAATAAGCTGGTAGATTTCGTATTTCGCACCGACATCAATACCACGGGTCGGTTCATCAAGCAGGAAAACTTCCGGGCTTCTTTCAAGCCATTTTCCGATGATGACCTTCTGCTGGTTTCCGCCGGAGAGTGAAGAAATTAATTCTTCTGCCGAAACGCATTTAGTGTGCATCTGCTTGATTTCACGCTCAGCAGCTTCGGACATCTTGCGCTCCGAAAGGATTCCGCCTGTCTTGTAGCTTTCAAGGTTCGTGATTACGGTATTGAATTTGATCGTATCTTTACCGAACATACCGTTCAGCTTTCTTTCTTCCGTGACCAATGCAAATCCATGCTCCATGGCATCTTTGCTGTTATTGAAATGCAGCTTTTTACCTGCATAGGAAATGGTTCCGGTCGAAATAGTGCGTACACCGAAAAGAGATTCGAGCAGCTCGCTTCGTCCGGCACCTACAAGTCCATAAAGACCGAAGATTTCTCCCTTTCTGACTTTGAAAGAAATGTCTTCAAGAACAGGCGCATATTTTGTAGAAAGATTGTTGATTTCAAGGCAGTAATCGCCGGGAACGTTGTCAACGTCAGGGAAACGCTTGTCAAGGGAACGTCCTACCATAGCGGTAATAAGTTCACCCATCTCGGTTTCCTTGGAATCTTTCTGCATGATCATCGTACCGTCACGAAGAACTGCAACCTGATCGCAGACCTGGAAGATTTCGTCCATCTTGTGAGAAATATAGACAAAAGAAACTCCTTTTTTCTTCAAGTCACGGACGATTGAAAAGAGTTTCTGAACTTCATTTTCTGTTAAAGAAGAAGTCGGCTCATCAAGAACGATGATTTTGGCATCATAAGAAACTGCCTTTGCAATTTCTACCATCTGACGCTGTGAAACCGACATCGTTTTCATGACTGTGCGTGGATTCACATTCATGTTGAGGGAAGCAAAAAGCTTTATGCTGTCCTTGAGCATTTTTGCTTCATCGATCACGCCGAATCGTTTTGGATAACGGCCAAGATAAAGATTGTCTGCCACGGAACGGTCAAGGCACTGGTTCAATTCCTGGTGAACCATGGCAACGCCGCTTTCAAGGGCTTCTTTTGGATTCTTAAAACTAACGGGTTTTCCGCACAAAAGGAACTGTCCTTCGTCTTTCGCATAGATTCCGAAAAGACATTTCATCATAGTGGATTTTCCCGCGCCGTTTTCACCCATCAAACCAAGCACGGAGCCTTCGCCCACTTCAAGGTTTATTCCATTCAAAACCTTGTTTTTGCCGAATGATTTTGACAGGTTTTTAATCTGTAAAACTGGTTCGCTCATAAAATTCCTTTGAAAAAAATCCCCACAAAGAATGTGGGGGTAAAAGCAAAGATAGAAAATCTTGTCAGGTTTTTGCAGACAAAAATTTTCTCATTGGAACAAAAGTACCAAGGAATCGCTGATCAATGCCTAGGCATCAACCGGCGGTTCCGTACTGAACGACAAAAGCCGATCAGCAAGAAAGCTGCCCGAAAACCGAAGCTTCCGGACAGATTCTTTCATTAGTACTGAAGTTTGTCTGTGTAGTCGCGACCAGAGTTTGTTTTGACCATGTTGATTGCAAATGCATCATAGTTGCCGAGGTTCGTGAACTTATCGAGACAACTTGATTCATTCTGACCGTCACCCTGAACTACAGTGAGCTTGAGACCAAGGAGCGGAGCATAGTAGTTAAGTGCCGGCAAGTAAGATGATGAAAGGAAGTTATCAGCTGAGTTGTAGATTGTAAGGAGAACTTTCTTTTCAGGAGCATCTGACTGCTTTACGAGCGGATCACGCTTTCCGGCTGTATATGCCTGCCAGTTGGAAGCATTTACGCCTGTGTTCTGTGCGAGGAGAGCCTTTGTGCTTGGAACGTAATCGATTGCGGCAGAAATCTTGTTTCCGTACTTGTCGTTCTTTGTGATACCAGCAGTTACGATGTCATCACCTGTAAGACCGTCAAGAAGATTCCTGAGAACCTGCAATGTTGCCGTAGCCTGTGCATCTACGTTCTGTGATACAGTTCCTGTAAGCTTTCCTGCGCCGATTGCTTCGATTGCATCTGCGTTTGCGTCATAACCGAAGATTGGGACTCCTGCCGGGAAGTTTGAAGCCTGGAGACAGCCCATAGCCATACCGTCATTGTTTGAAACGACCATATCGATCTGTGTGCCGAATTTTGTAGCCCAACCGCCCATTGCTTCTGTAGCTGCGTTTGCATTCCATGTTGAACCGTCGGTTCCTGTCATAGCCTTTCCTTCAAGCTCGACAACCTTGAATGTAGTTCCGCCTACAGTTGCAGAACCTTCCTTTGCCTTTCCAGGATCAGTTGAGCCGTCCCAAGTTCCGAGAGCTTTTCTGATTCCTTCCGTACGGGCCTTTGAGTCATTATGTCCGACATCACCGATACAAAGCACATAACCGATGATTCCATCACCGTTGCGGTCAAGCGCAGCCGGATCAGCCGTCTTCAAGTAGTCTGTAATCAATTTGCCCTGAACAGCTCCACCACCAGCAGCATCGAAACCGACATAATATGTCTTGTCATTCCAGTTCATTGATGTCATATCGATTGCACCGGACTGAGGATCAGATGGCTGACGGTTAAAGAACACAAGTGGTTTATCCTTGTTCAAGACTTTTGAGCCGCCTGCTTTGTTACAGCCAATAAAAGTGCCTGCAACTACAGTGATTGCGACCAAAGACACGATAATTTTTTTCATAAAAAAACACCTCCTTATTTATGAAAAAACACTTTTTGTCTAATCTCTAGTCTAAACCATATTTCCCATAAGTCAAATAATTTTTTTGGTAGGATTTTACAAAAATCAGAATAAGGACGAAGCCTGGTGAAAATTTCTGGATATGCTTTGCCGTTTTGCCCGCAAACTTGGTAAACCGGCTTTCCGGGGTTTCATTGCTGCGCAAGCCGCACGCGGCCCCCTACAATCCGGCGTAGACATGCTTTACACCCGGAACTGGTCGATCTGGTTTCCAATTCTGTTGATTGAGTCGGTCACTTTTGTCGAAATATGTGAAAGGAGCGCGCTCGTTTTGTTCATCTCCGATGCGCCGCAGGACATTTCGTCTATTCCATCCTTTATCACGTTCGTCGCATCCTGCAGGTTCCTGATTTCCTCAAGGATTGCCCGGTTTCCCACCGCCATTTCGTGCGACGCATTTTTTACCTCAAGCGTGCTGTCGTTCATCATCTTGAGCACATCGACAATCTGGCGGGAACCTTCTTTTTGTTCTTTCATGGCCAAGTTTATCTGGTTCACAAGCTGGTCTGTCTGCGATATTTTTTCACCGACACCGGCAAAGCTTTCGGAACTTTCATGCGCCGCAAGAACCACAGCCTCAATGGACTCCCCGATTTTGTGAAGCTCCTCGCTTATCTTGCGTGACTCAGCCGCAGAAGTTTCAGACAGCTTCCTGATTTCGTCCGCGACAACAGAGAATCCTTTTCCTGCTTCCCCGGCGTGCGCAGCCTCGATAGCCGCATTCATTGCAAGAAGGTTTGTCTGGCTCGCAACATTCGTGATTGCAACGTTCGCATCCTGCAAAGCCTTTGACTGGGCCTCAATCTCGGCGACATGGGCAGAAACCCTCTGCTGCTTCGATATTCCCTCTGTAGCCGTCTTCTCCAGATTTTCAAACGACGCAGCCATCTTTTCAACGCTTCCGTTCACTGCCGAAATGTTTCCAATCATCTGCTCCACCGCGACGGAAGCCTGCGAGACTCCGTTGGACTGGGTTTCAATCATCCGTTCCAGACTGTTGATGTTTTCGGCAATCTCCGCTACCGCAGCCGATGTCTGTGAAACCGAGTTCGACTGGTGCGCGACCTGCGATCCGACGCTCTCTATGTTCGCCAGAATCTCTGTGATGGAGCTTGCAGTGCTGTCCAGACTTTCCTGCAAATCAAGCTTGGCACTGGAGAGATCGTCCTTTGAGTTCTTTACGTCCGAGACAATTCCGTGCAGCTTTCCCATGAACTTGTTGAATCCGTTTACAAGGTTCCCCACCTCATCGTCCGTGCTTGACTTCAGCCTGTGTGTCAGGTCGGCATTTCCCTCCGCAATATTGTTGACAGCATCATCCACGGATTTTATCGGCTTCACGATTTTTGATGAAATCAATACGGAAAGGAGCACCGAGACTACAAGACCAATCACCGCCATCAGCCCTATGAAAAGAATGTTGCGGCTCAGCGACCTGTAAAGCTCCTTTGATTTTCCGACGGTAACCATAATCCATCCGGCATCCTCGCTGACAATTCTGCCCGCAATGTAGTAGCCGCCCGGCGCCCTGGTGTCTATGAACACATCTTTCCCAATCTTGGACTTGTAGGAAGCGAGATTTTT
>JAFOTA010000049.1 GCA_017421145.1 Treponema sp. | reverse complement strand
GATTACGTTAGTAATCTCGAATCCGTGTGGCAATATTTAAAAACTGGACGTCATTTCAACAACTAAATCCCGTTTTTCTCCGCAAACGTTTTGTAGCTTCCGGTCTTTTTCCATTCGTCGATGAACTCAAGCATGTACTGCTGTATGTCGTAGAACCAATTTTTTTGAAGTGCACAGGCCTTAGCGCCGATATAGCGGAAGTGCCAGCTTTCCCATTTGAATCCGGTCACGTCCTCATGATCCTGCGGGAATGAAAGAGACCATCCGTATTTTGCCGCGTTGGAGTACATCCATTTTCCCTGCTTGGTGTATGCGAAGTCGTTTGTCACCGAGCCGAAATCTACCGCAACTCCAAGCTGATGCTGGCTGGTTCCGGCCCTTGCTGATTCACGTTCGGCTTCTTCAAGTCCGTCAACATCGACCCAGTGCTGGAAAAGATTTTCCTGATATTTATAGGAGCGGTACGTTGAGGATATCGTAAGCTGAACTCCGTCGGCGCGGGCTGCATTTCCCATTACCGTAAGCGCATCATAGGCTTCCCTTCTCAGAGAAAGTCCGTCCTTGTTCACCGCATATGCCTTGCATGTGGAAAGAGCAACGAGATCAGCAGGTACATAATCCTTGCCGTTGTTTTTTCCCGCGTAATGTTTTTTGTCAATCAGATAGTAAAGCGAAATGTCATCGCCGGAATTGTTTTTTTCATCAAGAAGCACCTGCTCAAGCTCTGAAAGGAATGCATCGTACTTACCTGCAGGTATGCTGACCTCTCCCTTGAACCTTGCGCTCATCTTTGAAAGGACGCTTTTCAAATCGTCATGGCGTGGATCCGTGCGTACCGTTTCTGAAACAACAGTGTTTTTAGCCGTGCTTCCGCCTTTTGCCGCCACGGTGATTGCAGCATTCTGATTCACTGCAACGCCCCCGTTTTTTTTACCTGAACATGAACATAACAAACCTAAAAAGCACAAAGAAAATACAGCCGCTTTTTTTTCAAGAAACATCGGAAACCTCCGTAACCGCATGAATTACGTCAAAACAGTCCAGGAATCCCGTTCTCTCCAAAGCGTGCCTGGATGATTCAGACGGATTCATTATAAACAATTTGTTTCCTTTTTCAACCCCGTCGTTGTAGCCGGCCAAAATGACACCGACACCGGAAGAATCCACGGAAAGAACCTTGGACATGTCAAGCACTACGTTTGAATCAAGAATGTACCGGTAGACTTTTTCCTGAAAATCATCAAGAGTATAGGCGTTCACTGCACCGGTCAGTTCAAGGAGCATGTAGTTTGGCCCCGTCTTTTCATATATCGTAAGCTGATCCATCAAAAGCCTCCATTATTGAATCTTCTTTATGACAAAAACCGTGTAGTCATCTTCAAGCGCCCTTGACGAGAATTCACGCAGGTTGTCGTAAATGAACTGTCCCATCTTGTCGGCAGGATAAGTCGCATTTTCCATAATCTGTGACTGTACGCGTGTCTTTCCGTAGCTTTCGCCGCGCAATGACTTTGCTTCAATCAAACCGTCAGTACATGCCATGATTATGTCGCCCTCGGCAATCTTGACCTTCTTCACGCGGATGAGCTTGCTCAAATCTTTTGCAAAACCAAGTACATGGCCTTCGCCCTGGATTTCGATGACATTGTTGTAAAGGCGGTTGTACATGAACAATGCCGGCGCACCGCAGTTGATGTAATAAAGGGTGTCGTTCTCAAAATCTATTATTCCGAACAAGCCGGAGAAGAAAGTTCCCTTTGGAAGACCCGTGCGGATAAATGAATTGGTCTTTTCGACAAGCAGCTTGAAATCTTTCGTTTCTGCAAGATTGGTGCGGATTACAGATTTCAAGACGACCATGCTCATGGAAGCCGCAATACCCTTTCCGCTCAATGCTCCGATCACGAACATGTGCCTCGTATCGTTCAGGCGGATCATGTCGATGAATTCACCGCCGATGTTGTGTGCAGGAACCATGCGGTAGCCGCAGTCAAGCTTAGGATTGGAGATGTAGTCCATGTTTTCCTGAATGGAAGTGATTATCTGGCTGGACATGCGGATTTCACGGTTGACCGTTCCGACGACGGACTCGTTCATCATGTTCTTCATGTAATAGCCGACGACGAAGAAATTCGAATAGAGCTTTTCGAAAATTTCATAGTCGTACTTGTTGTATGCGTCACCGCTTGTCTTTGGTCCAAGGAAGATTGCACCGACAACACGGCGGCCTTCGTTGAGGAGGATGAATGAATCTGCCTTGTTTTCATCGAGCATTTCAAGCAGTGCTTCCCTGACAGGCTTCATCTGGTAGTCTTTTTCTATGAATGTCCTGAACACTATGGAATGCTTTATGTTGAGGAGCACTTCAAATCCAGTCTGATCGATAGGAACTGCAATCTTGTTCTCTTCATTTTCGCCGATCGTTTCAAGGAATCCCGTTCCAGCATCGATTGCAATGCGCACGGAAGACGTTTCAACATATTTTGTAAAAGCATCCTTTATCTCTTTTTCTATATCCTTGGAATTTTCATCGAAGCTGATCGACGTGACCGCCTCTTCAAACTGCTCAGCATATTGACCGTCACGCATGGCATCGGTTTTGATGAGACGGCGGCTTACAAAAAGGATCGCTGTGTAGATTACGGCACAAACAACTGCGCAGGCAGCGTAGAAACCGGCATTCTGTTCCGGGAACGACCTGTAGATAAGCACGAATCCACCGCCCACTAAAACGGCAGGAAGCAGATAGAGTGCGGCAGTCCTTACGAGAGTCCTTCTTACGAGAGTCTTTCCCCATACGGCCAAGTTTGCGGAAGAATAGGCATAGACCATAAGCTCAGGAGTAAGCGCAAGTATGTAAAGCCCCTTAAGTCCTTTCTGATACATGGATCCGAAGAACAAAAGCGCATACACGATCCATGTCACGACCATTCCTAAAGACACGGCAAACATGCTCTGCCTTATGAATTTGTCCTTTGAATTTTCTGCACGCACCAAAATCATTAGGACTGTCAGAACCTGAATGACGAATATGAAGAAAATCATGTAGAAATCAAGGAACGTGAAAGTGATTCCGTTTTCAAGCGAAACGACAACCGCAGACGAAGCCTCATAAAGTCCGTCGGCACCGTTTCCGACCGCATTGATTCCCCTCACGATGAAAATGAACACGAATGCCGCCACGTTGAGGATCCAGCGGATTACGGTGAGGAAAGCATGCCTCTTCTTTGATTTATATGAAATGAGAACCTTGCAGAATCCAGTGCAGAACCAGGCCATGAGCACATAAGTCACGCGGCTCACGAGCAGGCAGAGGAATTTCGGTGCAAAGTAGCAAAGCAGCATGGAAGCACCCATCATTAAACAGACGCTTGAAAGCATGAGGATCTGGTTTGTCAGCGAGACTTCTTCCTTCTGACCGGTTGCGACATGATCAGACATGAAGGAGAATGACATAAGGCCGGCACCGACCAAAAAGTTTATAATCATGAAAATCATTTTATCCCTCCACCTTGGCGACCATCATCGTAACGTCGTCGCGCAGCTTTTTGTCACCATTATAGGAGAATACGAGATCAACCACATCATCGATGAACTCCTGCGGACTTTTTGCGGCGCTCCTCTTGATCGTATTTTCATAAAGCTGTGTATCGCCCAGCTCCACTCCGTTTTCGTCCATGACTTCTGAAACACCGTCCGATGCCATGAGGATTACGTCACCGCGGAAGAGCCTCTGTTCTGAAACCTCAACCTCGTCTATGTCAATGATTCCGACGACCGAGCAGTTTGAAGTGAGCGGCTTGATTTTATATCCGTCAGGTGATTTTGAGATGATGATAGGATCTGACATTGAGGCGTTCACATAGCGGATGGTCATCTTGGAAGTATCGACGACGCCGATGAAAACGACCGTATACTTGTCCTGGAGCTTCATCCCCTTTATTGCCTTGTCAACCGCGCGGATCATGTTCGGGAGGTCTTCCTTGTTGTCAAGGATTTTAACCGTGTTCATAACCAAGCCCATGACCAATGATGCGGCAAGTCCCTTTCCTGAAACGTCACCGAGCATGAGGAGGGTCTTTGTCCTGCTGATCGGAAGCACGGTATAATAGTCACCGGAAACATTTACGAGCGGGCGGTAATATGCGGCTACAGAAAGCTTTTCGATTTCCGGCATTACAGGAGGAAGGAACGAACGCTGGGTGTCCGCAAGCTGGTTCCATTCAGATGAAAGCTCGGAAATTTCGGCAAGTCCGTCGATCGTCTTTGCACGGCGGAAAAAGCGCGTGAATTCCCTGTATAGCACGTCATAGATCGCCTCATAGAAAAGCCTGGTATAGCGGCAGAAAACATACAGGTGATGCTGATTGTATACGATGAAAAATCCGCGTGCCTGTGCAGGCTTGGAAACAATTCCGAAATCATCGCCTATAAAATAGCAGCCGTCCCTCCATGTGTTTTTGAAATTTAGGTCGAGCGTATTTATGACATCCTGATTGCAGGTAAGCTTGTCAGGGCTGTTGTAAAGGACATAATCTTTTTCACGGTCAACGAAAAGAACCGAGCAGTCACCCTTCTCCTCAAGGATTTCGCCCACATTCTCATAAAAATCATCAAGGGAGCTGCATGCCCTCAGGTTCTCGATGAATTCGTAAAGGACCGCATTTTCCTTGCTTGTGAAGGCCATTTTCACGGATTTTGTATAGATCACCGTTTTGAGCCGGAAAAGGATCAGCGAAAGCACGAAAGAAATTATGCCCGCCGCAAGCCAGATAAACAGCACGGCATATTTTTTGCCTGTAATTGAAACGGGTATTATCCTCGTGGCAAAAAAGACAATTGCAGCGACCAAAACGATATTGGTTGCCATAATCAATAAATAGCGCTTCACTTTAAACATACGTGACCCTCTTAGATTTTTTTAGGGAAACACATAGACAACCTGAACACAGCTTATCCGGCATTCACCTTGGATGACTTTTTACGATGATTCTATTATACACCAATATCGGCAAATTTAAAGAAAAAAAAAGTCCTTTGACCGTTTAAGGCAATCCCGCAAGCGTTTTTTTCTTCAAAAAGAAGATTTAAGACTTATTAAAGATTGTCTCAATCAAAAGGACCCTTTTATTTTTTGGAAACTAGCGTGAAAGCGATGAAAGAGGAACAAGCTCCGGAGAAGTCGTTGCCTTTTCAAGAGCCGCATACTGCTGCATGATTTTCTGCTGTTCCCTGCTGATTTTTGAAGGCAGCTGAACGAGAATCTTCACGTAGAGATCGCCCTTTCTTGACGAACCGGTATATGGAACTCCCTCATCCCTGATCCTGAGCATCTTTCCGTGCGGAGTACCCTCAGGAATCTTGATTGATATCGTCTGCCCCGCAAGCCCCTTTATGTCGATCGAAGCACCGAGAACCGCCTGTGAAAGAGAAATCGGTACGGCACAATAAAGGTCGTTTCCGTCACGCTCGAAATAAGCGTCAGACTTGACATGGACAATTACGACGAGATCACCGGACGCACCGCCGTTTCTACCTGCATCTCCCTGGTTGTGGATTACGAACCTCTTTCCTTCATCCACGCCCGCAGGAATGGTTATGGTCATCTTCTGTCTTTTTTCCTGCACTCCGCTTCCACGGCACGCCTGGCAAGGTTTGTCTATGACAGTTCCGACGCCGCCGCATGTAGGACAAGTCTGCTGAACGGAGAAAAATCCCCTGCTGCTCCTAATCTGCCCCATACCGTTGCATGTTCCGCACGTCTTCTTTGAATATCCAGGTGAACCGCCCGAACCGCCGCAAGAAGGACAGACATCATTCTTCCTATATTCAAGGTCTTTTTTGCATCCGTAGACCGCTTCGCTGAAAGTAAGCTCCAGATCATAGCGCAGGCTTGCACCGTCATTGTTGGTACGTGAACGGCTTCCGCCTCCGCCAAATCCGCCGGAGAAACCGCCTCCGAAAAGATTCTCGAAAATGTCGCTGAAACCGCTTCCGAAAATGTCGCTGAAATCATGGAACGCATGGCTGTATCCCTGGGAAGCACCGTTATCCACACCGGCAAAACCAAACTGGTCGTACTTGGCACGCTTGTCAGAATCGCTGAGGACTTCATAGGCTTCTGTCGCTTCCTTGAATTTAGCCTCGGCATCTTTGTTACCCTGGTTCTTGTCCGGGTGATATTTGATTGCAAGTTTTCTGTATGCTCTTTTTATCGTGTCCTCGTCGGCATTTTTTTCCACGCCCAGGACTTCATAATAATCTCTTTTGTCAGCCATAGTGTTAAATCAAACTTAAATTAAAAAAAACAATGAACGGCCACCGCATGTTTCAATGGGCGACCGAAACTTTGCAAGCCCCCGGAACCTAAATTCCGGAAGCCGCATTATAAGAGACGAACCTTATTTGTCGTCGTGGACCTCATACTGAACGTCGTCGGCAGAACTCTTGTCAAACTTTGAGTCACCGCCCGCCGCATTTGCTCCGGCACCAGATGAAGATGACTGGTCCGGTCCCTGTGATGCGCCCGCACCTGCTCCACCGGCTGCCTGCTGGGACTTGTACATCTCCTCGGCCAGCTTGTATGAAGCCTGCTTGAGTGCCTCGCTCTTGGCCTTGATTGCGGAAATGTCAGTTCCCTTCAAAGCTTCCTTTACGTCGTTCATTGCTGTCTCGATGTTCTTCTTGTCTCCGTCGGAAACCTTGTCGCCGTAATCCTTGAGAGCCTTTTCGGTCTGGTAAACCAAGCTGTCGGCCTCGTTACGTGCATCGACTTCCTCACGCTTCTTTTTGTCTGATTCCGCGTTGGCCTCGGCATCCTTTACCATGCGGTTGATTTCGTCCTCGCTGAGACCAGAAGAAT
>JAFOTA010000048.1 GCA_017421145.1 Treponema sp. | reverse complement strand
GGAGTGATGTAACCGTTGGAAGAAAATTCCTCAATCTCTTTTGACACAATCATGCTTGGGAGGAGCGCGCCACGGAGCATCACGCACATGACCGAGTTGTTGATTTTGTGGTCGATGTCAGGAATCTTGTGGACCGCATAATTCTGAACCGGAAAGTTTACCGGAGTCTTTACGATTATGTGTCCCTTTTTGTCGGTGGACTGATTTGTGTATGCCATTCGGAAAAGCATCTCGTAGGCTCTCTGGCTGTAGTAGATGAATTCCTGATGGTCGGTTTTTACGTCGCGGAGTTTTGCGATTACACGGCTTGCCTCCGCCTGTGCCTGGATTTCGGTTTCAAAAGAATAGACCTTGATTCTGGGATGCTTTGAGCAGATTTTCTGCATCTCGTGTCCCAATCTGTCGTAGCCTTCGATGATTTTTGCCTCGTTCATCGGCTCGAAATATTTCATCGTCTCACCGAACATCTCGTTGAGCTTCGCCAAATCGCTCTGGTCTTCCGCCGTGAGATATCCGTCCAAATCTTCTGCTTTCAAAATGATTTTGTTTTCCATGATTACTCCACTGATTCATTGTACATCACTCGTTCACATAAAGCAACTTTCAAAGGGCAAAAAAAAACGCCTCCACAATATAGGAAGCGTTGCGAAAATGCTGGGACATACGCCATTCGGCGTTTGTCTTATTGGAAGTTTATTTACGTATCTTTTCTCACTTCGTTGCGAAAAGATTGGGACATCTAGGACTTGAACCTAGGACCAAGGGATTATGAGTCCCCTGCTCTAACCAACTGAGCTAATGTCCCGAAGTTCTTTTAGTTTATCAAAACAAAGGTGGCTAGTCAATAGTTTGAAATCTTTTCTATTAATAAAAGATATGATAAAATAGCGGCATCTAAAAGATTGGAGAAAAAATGAACCGTCCTTTGATTTGTATGACGTTGACGTGCAAGACTCTCAACGAAGATCTGGAGCTGATCAAAAAATACAGGAACCATATTGATATAGTTGAACTGCGTGCAGATTATCTTTCTGATGATGAAAAGCCGTTTATAAAAAAATTCCCCGGAATGGCAGGTCTCCCTTGCATACTTACGATAAGGCGGAAAATTGACGGCGGAGTTTATTCTGACGGTGAAGCTGCCAGGGCTGTTATTTTTGCAAAGGCTCTTTCTTTTGTTGCCGAAGATCAGTCAAAGAATTTCGCATACGTTGATTTTGAAGAGGATTTCCAAGTTTCGTCATTGCAGGATGCGGCGTTGGCTTACGGCGTAAAAGTCATAAGAAGCCTGCACGATATGAACAATCCGATCGGAAATCTTGCGCAGAGGCTTGAAAAACTCAAGGTCACGGATTATGAAATTCCAAAAATCGCATTCATGCCGGAAACGCTTCAGGACGTAAAGCATGTTTTTGACGAAGCTTCAAAGCTCAAGGATTCAAATCACATAATCGTTGCAATGGGACCGCTCGGACTTCCAACAAGGGTTTTGAGCGCCAAAATCAAAAACTACCTGACTTTCACATCACCGACCGAAACCATGCCGAAAGTCGAAAACCTGGGGCATATTGATCCGGTCACGCTTAACGAAGTCTACCATTTCAAATCAATAAACGAAGACACACGCGTATACGGAATCACGGGATATCCGCTTTTAAAAACATCAAGCCCGGAAATCCACAATGCCGGATACTTGAAACATGAAATGAATGCTGTCTACATTCCGATCTGCTCAAAAAGTTTCAAGGACGTTCTTGATTTTGCAGATTCCACCGAAATAATGGGCATGTCCGTGACCATCCCCCACAAGGAATCTGTTCTTGAAGAGATTTCCGACATAGAAAAAATTTCAAGGGAAATCGGAGCGTGCAACACCATAGTCAGGACAGACGGAAAATGGAAAGGCTACAACACCGACGTAACCGGATTTTCAAAATCACTTTTGGAATTCCTGGGTGAAAAAAATCTTGCGCACAAAAAAGTTGCAATCATCGGAGCGGGAGGAGCAGCAAAAGCAATCGCATATGCCGTAAAGCAGCTGAAAGGCAAAGCATGCATTTTCAACAGAACCATAGTGCGCGCACAGGAACTTGCAAACAAATACGATTTCAAAGCCGAAAAGCTCGACAGGGAAAATCTTGAGACGCTGAAAAAATACAGCGATGTAATCATACAGACTACATCGGTCGGAATGAACAGCATGGAATCTTCATCACAGGAAAACGATCCGTTGTATTTCTATGAGTTCACCGGAAATGAAAAAGTTTTTGACATAATCTATGTGCCTGCCGTAACACCGCTTATGGCACGTGCAGCAAAAGCCGGATGCAAGGTCTGCAACGGATACGACATGCTCCGGTACCAGGGATATGAGCAGTTCAGGCTCTTTACTGACAACGACTATTAATCAAACAGATTTTACAGGAGAATAATATGGTAACGAAAGATCAGCAGAAAATTCTTGCAGCAGAAACCGCAGTGGACACGCTCATACAAGAAGGAAAAATCTTCAGCGGAATGAAAATCGGATTGGGCACAGGCTCCACAGCAATGCCGGCAGTGAACAGGCTTGCCCAGAGGATTGCGGACGGAACGCTTAAAGACATACTTGCAGTGGCAACAAGTTTCCAGACATCGCTTGCATGTGAAACGCTTGGAATCCGCACATGCACTTTGAACGACAAGAGCATCGGAGGCCAGCTTGATTTGACCATTGACGGAGCTGATGAAATCGGACCGGGAAACACGCTTGTCAAAGGAGGTGGTGCTGCATTGCTCAGGGAAAAAATCACTGCATACGCATCAAAAGATTACGCAATAGTCGCCGACGCAAGCAAAAAAGTTTTGTCGCACGGAACCAAGTTTCCTCTTCCGGTAGAAATAATTCCAGAAGCAAGGCTTACGGTCATTCAAGCCATGGAAAAGCTCGGAGCCACATGTACGCTGCGTGAAGGAATCAGAAAAGCAGGTCCTGTAATCACCGACAACGGCAACATGATTTTGGACTGCCTCTGGGAATCTCCTGTCAACGCCGCTGAAATGGAAGACAACATCAATGCAATCACAGGCGTGGTTGAATGCGGATTTTTCACCAAGCTGCATCCGGTTGCTTTCATTGCAAAAGAAGACGGCACCGTAGAAAAAATCTGCTAAAATGAATGCTGGTTAGTACTTTAAGTATTAATCAGCAGCTCTTCTTCTTTCAATAAATCTGAATTTTGTTTTATCTTCATAAACTCCTTAAAAAAATTTGAATTATTTCCGAATTATTGTATAATGATAGTTGAACTATCAGTAAAATTGATTTACTATCAAATAGATGGGATTACTATCATATTCAAAGTTTGTGGAGGAAAGTATGAAACAAAAGTTCGTTCTATTGAAAACAAGCGCAATTTTTATGCTTTTGCTTTTTCTGACAGGCTGCAGCTCGGAACAAAACGCCGCGCAAGAAAAAATACCGTTGGATGAAGGCTGGTCATACAGTCTTGAAGAAGACGGTTCTTTCACTCCGATCGACAAGCCTGCCCTCTCAAACCTTGAAAATGTCGTTCCCGGCGGAAAAGGATTCATCTGGCTTAAAAACGAATTTGAAATCCCCGAACAGCTTAAGGATCAGCCTCTTGGAATATATCTTGGCCGCATTGCTCTTGCTGATGAGACTTCCGTAAACAAAATCCTTGTCGGAAAAGAAGGTTCGTTCCCCCCGGATGAATTCAGCGCATGGAACACAGCCAGATATTACAGCATGCCGTCCGATCTGATTCAAGACGGAAAAAATACAATCACCGTGAAAATCTGGGTCAACGGTGAAGGTTCCATCGTTTCAAATCCTTTCATCGGAAAAATGGAAAAAGCAAAAAAAGCGGCTGCACGTGAAGGTTTTTGGAACAGCAAGCTCAACTTGATTTTCGCAATCGTAATGATTGTTATCGGAGCCTATCACCTGATGGTTTATTTCAAAGACCGCAAGGACAAAGAAAATCTGATGTTCGCGCTGATCAACATAATCTCCGCGACATATCTTTCGGTTTTCTTCTATTCTGAGATTCCTGGTTTTCCCGGCAAAAACACGTCGTTCCTTTGGTTCCAAAAAATATTTTCAAACGCACTGCCGTTTTTGTTCCCGTTCCTGATTACTTCATACATATTGAGTTTCGTGCGCATGAAAGAAAAAAAATCGTTGCTCATAATAAGGAGCGCATTCGCAATCATTCCGATCGTAATAGTCATGTTCGCACCGAACTATCAGATTTTACGCTCAATGAGATGGACTCAGCTTTTTCTGATTCCCCCGATGATTTATGTGCTTTTCATAATCGTAAGGGCGATGATTGCAAAAAACAAGGATGCACGCGTTTTGCTCATAGGATTTTCTCCGATGGTTGCGGCTGTCCTAATCGATTTGATAATCCACAACATGACCAAGCTTTATGATTTTCCTTACATATCATCAATCGGATGGCAGCTTGTAGTAATCACCCTGCTTTTTATAATGGCAAACAGATTCGTCAACTCAAGGAAAGAAGTCGAAGATTTGAACAAGAACCTTGAAAAAAAAGTCAGTGACAGAACGGCTCAGCTTTCGGAATCAAACCAAAAACTTTCCGATGCAAACGCTCAGCTTGAAATAACGAATGCAGAACTGACCGATGCAAAATACAAGGCCGACCGTGACATGAAGCTTGCGGTATACGTGCAGAATTCTTTTTACAGGACACAGATGCCTTCGTTCAATGATTGGGAAATCGCATACACTTTCAATCCGGCTGCAGGTGTTTCCGGTGACTTGTACGACTTTTTCCACGACGGAAAAAATTTGCAGGGAGTCGGGCTTTTTGATGTGTCAGGGCACGGCATTGCATCTGGTCTTGTAACCATGCTTGCAAAATCAATAATAGACCGGAAGTTCAAAGAAGGATTGAACCAGCCGCTTTCAAATGTGATGGAAGAAATCGACAGGCAGATTGTTTCGGACAAAGGCGACATAGAAAATTATTTGACCGGCGTTATGCTCAGGACAAAAGACGACAAGATTGAATTCATCAGCGCAGGACACCCGACCGTATTTTTCAGGAATGCAAAAACAGGAACAGTGTATCCGGTTGAAATCGAAGGAAAAGAAACAGACGGCGGCATAATCGGGATTGCAGGGCTGGATCCGAAATTCACGACCTTGAAATTTGCGGCGCACAAAGGTGACAGCATATTATTGTACACAGACTGCCTGAATGAATCGAAAAACACGGAAGGCGAACAATTCGGTGAAGAGCGCATTTTAAAAACATTCGGGGAATCCGGAAGCGGAAACGCACAGCAAAAGCTTGACCACATGCTTGATGCATTTTCAGATTTCACGAAAGGCACCGAACAAAAAGACGACCTTACCGTGATAGTACTTCAGAAGAATTAGTGAATCGTGCTACAAACCTTTTGATTTTGCCTCTTTCCAGAATTCCTCCATTTTGCCAAGTGCGGAAGAATCTTTGGGAATGTTTTCTTCGTCCAGTTTTTTCTCGACGTAAGAATAGCGGTCAAAGAATTTTTTGTCTGCGCGTTCAAGGGCAATGTCCGGATTAATTCCCAAAAGCCTCACATAGTTTATAACGCTCAAAAGAAGGTCTCCGGCTTCTTCTTCAAGGTGGAGGCTGTCACCTTCATTCTGCGCTTCACAAACTTCTTCAAGCTCTTCAAGTATCTTAGATTTTGCATCCGAAATATCCGGCCATTCAAAACCATTGGATGAAGCTTTTTTCAAATACTTGTACGCCTTCAGCATCGGTGGGAAACCGTCGGGCACTTGTGACAAAATGCATCCGTTGTTTCTTCCCTCAACTGTATTTTTGATTTTGTTCCACTGCGCATTTACTTCATCAGCAGATTCGACTTTCACAGGATTTTCTTTTCGGCTTTCTGAAAACAATGCTTCGTCAAAATCAACATGGGGATGACGGCGCAAAAGTTTTTCGCTTACGGCATTGAATATCTCAGGCACGGAAAAATCATTTTTTTGCTCGAACATGTAGCCGGTCAAAAGAACATTGAAAAAAAGATCCCCAAGCTCTTCCTTTGAATTTTCAGAGTCTTGTTTTGTGATGGCATCAACGGTTTCAAAACATTCTTCAACGATGCACGGGCGCATTGATTGCGGTGTCTGTTTTTTATCCCAAGGGCATCCATTTTCACTACGCAATGTCTTTACGATTGAAAAAAGCCTTGCAAACGCAGAGCTTGCATCGTCAAATCTGGAACCGCCGTTTTTTTTGTTTTCGCCGCACATTCTAATCTTCCAAAACTTTTTTCTTTCCCCACTCTTTTATCAAACCCTGGCAATCTTTTTTCGTAAGGATTTTTGAAAAAAGCGAAGCGCCGTGAACGAAGACCTGGCTTAAAATAATCCGTTCATCAGGAGTAAAAGAACCAAGGACATAATCTGCAACATTTCCATCCGAAGGTTTTCCGACACCAAAACGGAGTCTCCAGAAATCTGCCGTACCCAAAACCGATTTTGCAGAACGCAATCCATTATGACCGCCAAGACCACCGCTCCACTTCAAGCTGATTGTTCCGATAGGAAGCTCAATTTCATCGTGCACAATCAAAATGTCCGACGGAGGAATTTTGAAAAAACGAGCCGCTTCACCGATTGCTTCTCCGCTGAGATTCATATAAGTGAGCGGTTTCATAAAATAGATTTTTTTCGGCGCATCTGAAGGCACAGGAAGAGAACCGTCATCCCTAGCTTTTATCAAGCCGGCATCACAAAGCCATTTTGCAAAAACATCATAATCAACGGTGCAAAATTCAGCCTTGTATTTTTGGCTCCAGGAAATTTTTGATGAAAAAGGAAGTGAACTTTCAAAAAGCCAGGCGACATTGTGACGGGTCTGCTCATACTCGCGGCCGTAGTTTCCTAAAAATGCAATCAACTGTATCATATAATTCTCCTGAAAAATCTAGTGAACGCCAAAAATTATGATGCGCTTCATTCAGTCTGCCATTTTATATTTTTGAAAATAGAACCGATATAAAAAATCAGCATGGAGATGACGGCTCCGATGTACTGCCCTATCAAAATGCAGATTAAAGTCGCAACGGTGATAAGAAGCGAATCAATTTCTATTTTGCCTTTGAAAAGCGAAGCGAATGCCCTTACGATTATAGTGCGCCCGGAAAGAATGTAGGAAACGCAGTAAAGAACAAGCGCAATGGCTTTGGTCACTTCAAAAAATGTACCGCTTCCTGTTCCGCCGATTTTTTCAACAGCAAATGCAAGCAGCATGATTGCCAGAATAAGCGAAACGCGGATTATAAAACTTTTAAGAGCAATTTCTTTTTCTTCAGGTTCTTTTTTGATTTTCAAAAACATCTTCTTTACTGCTCCTCCATGATTTTTTTCAACGACATAAGCGATTCGGAAATTTTCCACGCAAGTTTTTTAATATCGTCATCAGGTGGAATGCGGTCAGGAACCATTACGGCTTTTAAACCTGCACTCACAGCTGATTTTATTCCGTTCGGGCTGTCTTCAACCGCCATGCATTTTTCAGGTGCAAGCCCCAATTTTCGGCAGGACGTTTCATAGATTTCAGGATCTGGTTTTGCGCGTGAAACTTCATCTCCAAAAATCATCAGGTCAAAATACTGGATGAGGTTTGCTTTTTCCAAAAGTTTTCCGGCAAAAGATTTTCCTGAAGATGTAGCCAGCGCAACCGGGATTTTTTCTGATTTTAGGAATTCAAGAATTTCCCGCGCTCCTTTTTTTTCAGGCACACCACTTTCATTCATATATTCCATTGACCAGTCGGAAGTCAGTTTCCAAAAAAGCTTTCCGTCAAAATCATCTCCGTATTTTTCGGCCATAAGCTTGAAGACATCCTGTGCTGAAAGTCCAAGGCATTTTTCATGAACCGAATCAATATCAGAAACATGCATTTTTTCTGCAATGACACGCCACGCTTTTTCATAGACCGATTCGCTGTCCAAAACAACGCCGTCCATATCAAAGACAAATGCTTCTATCTGATTTTCCGTAAAAAACTTTTTCATCGGCGCGTCTCAAATTCCCAAATCTTCCGCAAGTTTTTCCGCAGATTCAAAAAGGAATGATTTTATTCCCAATGATTTTGCACCCTCAACATTTTCTTTTTTATCGTCAATAAAAACAGCGTCTTTCGGCTCTACTCCTTCGGCGGTCAAAATGATTTTCCAAAAATCCGGGGAAGGCTTTGACACTCCCATGAAATTCGAAGCGTAGGTCTGATCAAAAAATGCATAATCACCGCGCTCCAAATGATTTTGATAATGGCTGTCCATTGTGTTCGTGCCGCAGACAACACGGTTACCGGCTTCCCTAAGCTTTCTGATAATCTTCACGGTTCCTTGGTTCAAGACAGGATGAAAAAGCCAGTGCCACCAATCGGTTTTTACGGCGATACCGGAACGGGCTGAAAAAATTTTCCAAAAATCTTTTACGGAGATTTCACCGTCAGAAAGCATGGACAACAATCCTTGACCGCTGCCGCACCATTTGAAAAAATCTTCTTCCGTGCATCCGATGATTTTTGAAATCTTGCCGATTTCGTTCGAGGTGCTTGTAACGACTCCGCCCATATCAAAAATATAAAGCATCAGTCACCGATCTCCACTGCTTCAATCAAATCGGAAAATCTTTCGAGCTTTGCTACATAATCCGAAACATTCCCGAATCCGTAGGCTGCCCAGATAAACGGAACTCCGGCCTGGTGGCAAGCATCGCAATCACCCTGAATGTCACCTACATAAGCCGGTGCGACAAGCTGATTTCTTTGCACGAGCATCTGGATGTTTTCCGCTTTTCCTTTTCCGGTGCGTCCGAAACATTCAAAATCTTTTACATATGGTTCAAGTCCGGTCTTTTCGAGCATGAGCTGGATGTAACCGTCCTGGCAGTTGCTTACCACAAAAAAATTCGTGACCGATGAAAGCTCCTTGATTGTGTCCACCACTGACGGATAAGTTATGTCCAGCGTGTTTTCTTTCAACGCCACATGTTCTTCCGTACAGCAGTTTGACAAAATTATGTCGCGCTGTTTTTCATCAAGCTCCGGCCACAAATCTTCTGCAATCACGTCCATGGTTTTTCCGAACTCACGCTGAAGAATCTGTGCATTGACTTTGCGCACGTTAAGTTTGGAAACATCTATCGCTTTGTTCCAAGCCACCGCCACAATTCCGGTTGTGTTCCAAATCGTTCCGTCAATGTCCAAAATAATTCCGTCGTATTTACTTGCAATCTTCATAAGCTTATTTTTCCAATATAAATTCTACGCGCCTGTTTTTCCAGTTGACCTGCTTGTCCTTGCGGTCTGCAATTGTTTCAAGTCCGCCTTTGCCTTCAGTGCTCAAACGGGATTCTGAAATCTTTCCGGTTTCAACGAGCCATTTTTTAACGAACTGCGCACGCTGAAGAGAAAGTGCCTTGAGCTGGACTTCCTCAGGATTGTTTTCTTCAGGGCCATTGAAATCTTCCATTGGGTTTGCATGACCTACGACCGTGATTTTGTATCCGCTGAATTTATTCAGAACCTGAACGACACGCTTGAGGACTTTTATATTGTTCTCTCTCTGGGTTTCCGTGAGACTGCTTCTTGCAATGACTTTTCCATTGTCATCAAGTTCGCCGGTAATCTTGAAATCTGCAGCATCACCGCGGAAAATGATTGACGGAACCTGCATCTTAAGGCGGCCGTTGTCATAGATGAGCAAAACGTCAACCGGAATGATTCCTTTGTAAACAGATGTCATGCCGAGATTGTCCGTTACGGTAAACTCATATGGATAATCTTCCGCAGACATTACGATTTCACCGTCATTTCCACGTCCGTCCCAGTTGATTGAGGCACGGTAAAGATTTTCTTCTGAATTATCAGCAGGCATTGATTTTCCGCTTGTCTTCCAGAAAACTTTTGAAGTGTTGTGGCTGTCCATTATTACAAGCGACCATGACTTGACTCCTGCGAGCGTCTTGGCATAAAGCAGCATATCAAGCTCATCTTCATAGCCGTCATTGTCCGGGCTGAAATATTCGTATTCTTCAGGATTTGCAGAAGAGATTACTGAAAGCACAGGAGGTGTTGCAGTAACGACAAACGGAGTTGATTTTGATTCAACGAAATTTTCCTTTTTGTATGCAATCGTAATTTTTCCGTAGAACTGTCCCTCAACGATTTTTCCGTCATTGTCTTTTCCGTTCCAGACAAAATTTTCAGGAACTTTTGAATCTTCTCCGCCGTTCCAATTTTTAACTGACTTTCCGTCTTTAGCAACGACATCAAATGACCATGATTTTATTCCGTCGTTCAAAATCGTTCTGACAGAGAATGTTTCGGTTTCTTTGTATCCGTCACCGTTCGGTGAAATAGCTTCGTCTGCGGCTGTTACATAAGCGCCCGTTTCCCTTGTATCAACGATGATTTCAGGGATTCTGGCTTCACCGCGGTTTCCGGCTGCATCAACGGAATAAATCACGAGTGAATATTTTCCGTCAGCAACTTTGTTTCCGTTAGTATCTTTTCCGTTCCATGAGAAATCAGATGCCGGGATTTTCTTTCCGCCGTTACCTGACTGCTTTATTTCATAAACGGTTTTGTTCGATGAATCTTTTATTTCGATAGTCCAAAGTTCTTCCTGAGATGATTTTTCAACTTTTACAGGGAGAGTCTGTCTTGGACTTTGTGCAACAGGAAGACCATCAGGAGAGAACAAAACATAAGGACTTGAAATTTTGATTTCAGGCGCAAGAGTATCTTTTACGAACGAAACTTTTTGTGAAGAAGCCGTCGTTCCGCTCTTCGCCACAGTAGAAATCTGCGCGTTATATTTTCCGTCATCTGCAAAAGAACCGGCATTCGTTTTTCCGTCCCAAGAAATCACTTCAGGCACGTCACCGTTTTCTTCTATTGTATAAACAGTCTTATCATCAAGCGACTTGATTACGAATTTGTACGATGCAATTCCTGTCGCAGCTTTTACGGTCGGATAGAACAAAATTGGTTCTTTAGAAAGAGCCTCGCTTCCTGCTGTGAGAACAAGCTCTGTCTTTGATGTGTCCAGAGTGAATTTTGATGTCACTGCAGTTCCTATATTTCCGGCTGCATCTTCACCCTTCACTTCATAGACATAATCACCGTCGGCAACAAAATGACCGTTGTCATCAGAACCATTCCATGCAACCGATGTCACAAGCTTTTGACCGAAGCTGAAATTCTTTACGACCGTTCCTTCCATGTTTTTGATTACGGCAGACCATTTCTTTCCGTCATCAAACGATGGCTCCGGTGAAGTCTGCTTTTGCTGGAACGAAAGATTTTTGCTTCCGTTGAAAACAGAATCAGAAACTGAAACAGAAGCTGCCGGAGGCGTAACGTCAAGTATGAATTCCGGTGACTGTGAGACAGGAGCTGTATATCCGTTCTTGTATTTTGCTTCAAGCACGGCTTTGTAAATTCCGTCTTTCAAAACATTTCCGTCATTTCCCTTTCCGTCAAAATAGTTTTCAAGGATTCCTTCTTCGCCGCCGTTTTTCTCAAACAAAACTTTTCCAGAAGCGTCAACAATAGAAAGCTTCCATTCTTTAAGCGTATTTACGGAAGATGGTGCAACCGGCAGCTTTATGTCAAAGTACATCAAATCTTTTATGCCGTCGCCGTTCGGTGAAAAATATTTTGCATCTTTCAGTGAAATGGCAGTCACAGGTTTTTCAGCAGAGAAGATTATGTTGTTGATTATTGTTTTTTCGGATTTGTTTCCGGCTTTATCGGTCGCAAAAATTTCGTAATGATAAATTCCGTCCTTGACCAAAACGCCGTTGTCATTAACTCCGTCCCAGATGACTTCAGGAGCAGGCGAAGAGTTTTCCCATTTATATGTCCTGACTTTTTTCCCGTCGGCACTGTAGATGATTGCGGCAGACCAAAGGACTTCTTCTGAACCGGACTGCTTTATTTTTATAGAAGGCTTTGAACCTTCACCAAAATATTTTTCATCATCGGTCATTGACTCAAGGCTTATTACAGGAGGCGTGCAATCCACGATTACATAATAGCGGGCTGAAACACCGGTGTTGTCATTGTCATCGGTTGCACTGAAAGTGTAATAATATTTTCCGTCGGGCGCTACATCGCCGGGCTTGAGTCCGATTGCTGCGGCTTCATCACCAAGGCGGCCGTTCCAAACTACAGTTGAAGGTACATCAACGCCTTTTTTGGGGTTGAAGAGCTTTTTGAAAAAAGTAAAGAACGTGAGCTTTTCGTCATCCTTACGCTTGTTTCCGATAGTGCGCACTATGTCGCCGGATTCGTTATAGACGGTAAGCTTCCATTCCTTTATGTAGCGTTTCTCTTTTATTTTGAGCGGTATGACCAAAGTGTCCTGTATACCGTCATTGTTCGGAGAAATATATTCAGGCGCTCTGTCGGCAAAAGCAAACGCACCGAATGAAAGGCACAATGTCATAAATACAATCTTCATCTTTCTCATATTTTTCAAATCTCCCGTCTGATTTTCAGACTTCTCTTTAGGGAAGCTTAGGGAACCGCTGATTAATACGGGAAGCATTAATCAGCGGTTCCCGGCAATTTCTCGTAATTCTTTATACTGTAAGGAATTACTACGAAATTGCAGATTTTATGGTTAACATTGAATAATCCGCTTTCGGATTATTCAATGTTTCCTTAGTTTTCCTTAGTCTTCGGTATTTTCAAAATTCAACTGCTCGCCCCAAAGATAAACCTCAGGAGCTTCGTCATCCGTCATGCCTATGTACATCGTGGCTCCGAACGAAACGTCATGCACAGAACCATAAAGATTTTGCCATGCAACGGACGGAGTGAATTCATTCTGCGCCCATGAATCTTTGCTGTCACCGGAAGAAATAACAAGGTGAAGTCCCAATCCGACTGAAGGCCAGCTTGCTTTTTTTGTCACAGCAATCTGACGGACATCAGCATCCCATCCAACAGTAAGATTTATAAGATTGTTGTAGGAAAATCCCATTGCAACGTCAAACACTGCATTCTGGAAAGTCGGGAAAGATGCATCAACGGAAAATGAACCAGTGAATCTGTTTTTAAAAGTTCCGAGAGAAAAAAGGTCGGCGGCAAAAGAAAGTCTCGGCGTAAAGATTCCCGGATACGAAATGTCGTTCGTAGTACCATCGATTCCAGTGACTGAATATGAAGAAGAAAGCGGTTTTCCCATGTTCAAGAGCGAAACACCGATGCGCGGATTCTTCAAAAAACCAAAGCGTTCGAAAGAAAAAAGGATTCCCAAATCAGCACCGAGAATAAAATCAGCACCGTCACCGAAAAAATATCCGAAGTAGCCGTTCAGACCAATCGAAATATTTTCAGCGATTTCCTTTGACAGACCCAAGTGAGCGACCGTCTGTTTCCCAATGTTAAGATCAGGATTGTCACAGAAGATTCCTTCAACGGAAGCCGTAAAGACCATCCACTTGTTGGGAATCACGGCACCGGCTTGAAAACCCCAGCCCAAATTGGAATTTCCGTCAGCATCGATCAAAAAAGAAGCGGCGGCATTTATTGCAGGCCTTTGCTCAAAAGCAGTCAGAGCAGGATTATATGCGATTGAACCCGGAACAAGCTCATTGAACGGACCTCCCGTTGCAGATGCGGCTCCTCCCAAAAGCGAAGGATTGGACAACTTAAAAATATTTTCTCCACCGGCCGGCGGATTGTAGGCAAAAAGCATGGCCGCAGTCAAAAGCATGGCACCGGCTGCAAGAATTCGTTTCATAACATTTCCCCCTGTTATCATACCATTAAATATACATAAATTAATGGCATTTGGGAAGATAAGCGGCTCGTTAAAGGGCTGAGACGACTTCTTCTATTATCCAGTCGGGTGTGCTGGCTCCGGCTGTCAGGGCGATTTTATCAAGAGCAAAAAAATCAGCGGGGATTTCGGACGGGGATTCTATCAATGCGGTTTTCGGGCAGATTTTACATGCTGTTTCAAAAAGGCGTGCCGTGTTCGCTGAGTTTTTACCGCCTATGACAAGTATTGCATCCGGTTTGCCTTTCAGTTCAAGCAGGGATTTTTGTCTTTCCATAGTTGCAGGGCAGATTGTATCAAAAATCTTAATGCCTCCGTTTTTTTTCCTGAGGATTTTTTTTATTTCCTCATACTCTTCAAGGCTGAAAGTGGTCTGAGCCAAAAGCATGGTCTTTTCATCGGGAACGATTGACCGGGCTTCTTCTACTGACTGGACGACCGTAAAAACGCCTCCGCAATCTTTTTCGAAATAGCCGTAAATTCCGGTGACTTCACCATGATTTTTATCACCTGCAATGATTACCGAATATCCTTTGCGGCTCCATTCATTCACAAGTTTTTGGCTTCGCATAACACGCGGACATGTCGCATCGATTATCACGGCGCCTTTTTCTTCAAGAGTTCTTACGACATGCGGAGAAGCACCATGCGCCCTTATAACGACCGGGCATCCTTCTTTTACGTCGGAAAAATCAGATTCAAGGACGCTGACTCCTTTTTTTTCAAGCGAGTCCATCAGCGCAGGATTATGAATCAACGGCCCCAGGGTGAACATCGGAAGACCTTTGTCCTTGTATTCAACAGCCATTTTTTCAGCGGCATCCACAGCCCTTCTTACGCCCATGCAAAATCCCATGACGCTTGCCCGTATAATTTCCATAAAATCTCCAAAAACGGCATCGGCACTGCTAAAAAAAATCCACCCCGCCAAAAGACAGGATGGATTTTCCAAAAACAAAACTAAATCAAACGGTTATTGCAGGTCCCTTTGACTTAATGCGTTTCTTTTCATTTTCCGGATTCCATTTGCGGCGTGTGAACGCTATGAAACCGGAGCTTATGAACATTGATGAATAACAGCCGGAAAGCAAACCTATCGTCAAAACGATTGCAAAGGTTCTGATTGATCCGGTCGTGAAAATCCACAATGAAAGTGAAGCGAACAATGTCGTTACGGTCGTGATTATTGAACGTGACAAAGTTTCGCTCAAAGACACGTTAAGAATATCCGTGAATGACTTTGTGTCAAGGTTCTTGATGTTGAATCTGAGGCGGTCAAGGATAACAACCGTTGCGTTGATTGAATAACCGAAGATCGTCAGGATTGCGGCGAGAGTCGTCGTTGAGAATTCAATCTGGAACCAAGAGATGAACGTAAACATGATGAGACAGTCGTGAATGAGTGCGACGATTGCTCCCAATGCGAAGTCCCATGCAAAACGGATCGTTGCATAAAGCCAAATCAAGAAAATCGTGAGTACTGCAAGCAGGATTGAGCGTCTGAGCAAAGTTGATGAGAACTGTGATCCTACGAAATCCTGGCGGACTACAGGAACGTTGTCAGCACCGAATTTTGCCTGGAGTGCAGAAAGAATGTTTGACTGAAGCTGCTGGCTTGTCTCTTCATTGTCCTTATCGACCTTTGCCCTGATCTGGAAACTGCGGTCAGCTTCCGTTCCCATTTCCTTTACTGAAACATCCAGTGCAGAAACTGCTTCACGGATTTCATCAACAGAAACAACATTGTCTGATGGGACATAAAGCTTGTAAGGTGCAGATGAAAGGCGTGCAGTTACCATTGAGTTTACGAAAATTCCATATGAATCTACAGAGCCGGAATTGAGGAGCTTTGCAGAAACGCCGGAAACAGTGTTCAGTGCATTCACCATGTCGGAAAGAGTCGGATTCTGTCCGAAAGTAAAAGTCTTTGTTTCGCTGTCAGCACCAGCACCTGTAATGACAAGGCTGAGGCTTGAACTGTCAAGCTCCACGTTGATTGTTGAAGATCCGCTGTAAGTCACTTCAACGGCAGCCGGAGCAATTCTGACTTCTTCGACCAGACCAGGAACAAAATCAATGCTGAAATTTATTCCGCGGACGACGATTCCTACGATTCCCGCGATTATGATTGCGAGCGACAAAATAGCACAAGGGAGGAATGCCTTGTTGAATTTCAAATTTTTCTTCATTATTTTACCCCCCAGCCAATGCTGATTCCTTTGTGTTTGACGGTTTCAGTTCCGAAATCAAACATAAGGCGGGATACTACCAATGCCGTGAATACAGTTGAAACAACACCTATTGCCAAGCTGTATGCGAATCCCTGAATTGAACCGGAACCAAGCTGTGACATGAATGCCGCCGCAATGAAGGTCGTGATGTTTGAGTCAAGGATTGCCCAAAGAGCGTTTCCGAATCCGGAAGAAATAGAAGATGCCCTGTCTTTTCCAAGCCTTCTCTCTTCTTTGATACGCTCGAATATAATGACGTTTGCATCAACTGCCATACCGATCGTAAGGATCATACCGGCGATGGAAGGAAGAGTAATCGTCAAATTGAGTGCGCTCAGGATACTGAACATTATGTACAAGTTCAAAACCTGTGCCACACATGCGTTTATACCAGCCCCGTGATACCAAAGAAGCATGAAAAGCATGATGGCCGCAAGACCGATGGCAATAGCCATGACACCCTGCTTGATTGCCTTTTCTCCAAGAGATGCACCGATAACCTGCTGATTTTCAACCGTGAGAGGAACGTCAAGCCATGCAGTCTGGAGAACCTTCTGGAGATTCTGTGCTTCCTGCTGACCGAATCCTGTGATGGCAACGGCTCCTCCGGTGATTGCAGATCTGATGACGGCATTTGACTTTATGCGGTCATCGCTTACGATTGCAAGGCTCTTTCCTACGTTTGCAGAAGTGAATTCAGCAAAAATCTGTGCGCCTTCAGTATCAAGCTTGAAGCTTACCTGAGGCTTTCCGGTTATGTCTTCCGTTCCGACTTCGGCAGATTTGATGTGCTTTCCGTCAAGAATGATTTCTTTTTTGACCACAAGATAGCCTTCCCTCTGGTCAAGACCGTAATCATCAGTTGTGTAGAAACCAAGGACTTCACAATCTTCAGGGATAATAGAAGGATCTATAAGCTTTCCCTGGCTGTCGAAAGTGCTTGTTCTGTTTGAATTATAATATGAATCAAATGAATTGGTTGCATCTGTATCGACGAGACGGAAATTCAAGATTCCGCGTCCCATGATGATTGAGTTGATCTGGTCTGCTTCTGCGCTTCCAGGAATTTCGATATAAATGCGGTCATCACCCTGCTGGCGGATTGTCGGTGAGCTGAGTCCGAAACGGTCGATGCGGCTTGACAAAGTTTCGATTGCCTGAGCCATGGCGCTTGAACGCAATGTTTCTACACTGACTGCATTTCCGCTTTCTTTCTGTGACTCAACAACTGCATCCAAATCAGCTTTTACGATTACGTTCATACCACCGCTCAAGTCAAGACCGAGCTTTACGGAATTCTGATAGCATTTTTTATCGGCAAGAATCTTTTCGCGGTAACGGCCTTCAATCAGCTGGCGGAGTTCTTCTTCCGTTGAAAAAGAAGCGAGCGCATCACGGAGGGTCATTGGGTTCGGAACGGATTCTCCCATGAGCTTATAATTAGATTTGGCAGCCTTGAGCAACCATTTCTGATCTTCTGCAAGCACCTGTGAAGGATCAGCCTTTACGGCAGCCTTGAGAGCGGCGACATCATCAGATGCCTTTACGCTTGCATAATCCTTGATATTTTCCAGTGAGCTCAATGCAAGAGCCTGGTCTTCTTTTGGTGTCCACGCATACCATTTGAGGGACGGCCACAAGAATCCGAAGCAGATTGCAAGAACTGCCAGAATCAGAATGAAACGACTTTTTTTGTTCATTTACTTTGCCTCTGAATTCTCAGCCACCTGAGAATCATTATCCTTTATTTCTGCAGTGATTTTATCTTCCTTTGACTTTTTTCCGAAAAGTCCTTTCTTTTCTTCAGCCTTAGGTTCTTCTGCTGATGCAGGCTTATCGACCTCGACGCTTGCAATGGCAGTGCGGTTGAATTCAATCTTTGCACCGTCATCAACCTTTACGATGATCGTATTTTCTTTTGTAGAATATACGGTTCCGTGGATTCCGCCGATCGTAACGACCTTATCGCCCTTTTTGAGAGCGGCAATCATCTTCTGGGTCTCCTTCTGCTTTTTGTTCTGAGGACGAATCATAAAGAAATACATGATTACCAAAATCAAAAGCAGCGGAATAAACATTCCAAAGCTACCTAACAAACCTCCGGCTCCTGCAGTAGTACCTGTCGTACCGGATGCCGCACCTGTAGTAAGAAAAAGCGAGATAAAAGACATTTTCAATTCCTTCCTTAGTAAAACTGATGAATTTGCATAATATGCAAACAGTGGAGTATTTTAGCATTAATTGAAAGGTCTTTCAAGGCGTTTATCAGCGTGAGCCGGAAAGTGAATCAAGTTCGGTCAAGCGTGCCTGGATGTCTGTGTCGGACGGACGGATTGCCACGACCTGCTTCAGGTAAAACTGCGCCATCTTGTAGTTTTTGGAAGAATAGTAGACCTGATACATGCGGTACAGGGCATCGACGTTCCTTGCGTTGAACGAGAGGCTTGTCCTAAGGTCTTCGAGCATGGCGTCGCTGCTTGATTCAACAAGGCTCTTTTCATAATAGAGGAAACTTTTCATGGAACTTGAAGAAACCTTTATCAGCTCGTTTATAAAATTTATGACATCCTTTTTTTCTACGGAGGTCACCATGGTTTTTACGTAAGTCTGAAGGACTTTTTCGGATTTTGGGTTTTCCGCATAAAGCTTTTCCGCGCATTCCCAGGCTTCATCCTTCAAGCCAAGGCCCGTGCATGACTCGGCATAGGCGCACAGCACTGTGATTCCGGCATTCCCTTTTTCCATGAGCTTTTTGCATGCTTTGTATGATTCTTCATATTTTCCGGCACGCAGCATTTCGGTTATGTAAAGTTCCTGCACTTCCAGATTTCCGGGTTCTTTTTCAAGGACCGGAGAAAGAAGCTCCAATGCAGTCCGGTTTCCGATTTTGTTTTCCGCCGCCGATGCAACCTGAGCCGCAAGCAGAAGTATTTCCAAATCATCAGGATAAAGGAAAAGGGCTTTTGTGACGGTCTCAGTAACAGCCGATGTATTTTTGCTCCAGTTTTTTTGAAGCCAGCCGCGCAGCAAAAGGTAATCCCTGTGGTTTGCGCCGAGTTTTTCGCATGAATCAAGAAGCGAAGACGCTTTCAGGTATTCTTCCCTTGCAACGAGTATGCGCCCGCGTATCAGGACATAATCTATGTTCTCAGGATCCATCTGGAGGAGCTTTACGGAATATTTGTCGGCTTCATCCCAGTTTCCGAGCTTGACCAGGCTCCTGCAAAGATATTCGATGCTCGTCTTGTCATTCACGGAAGATTTCAGGATTCTCTGGGCAGTGCTTATCGTTTTTTCATAATCACCGGAAGCAAAATATGCACTCTGCCTTGCCTTTGACACTTCAATCGGTTCAAGCATCCTGTTTTTTGAACATTTGTCCAGACATTCCAGCGCGGTCGAAGGATTTCCCATCCTGATATAAAGCATTCCCATGAAATAATTCGTAATCATCGAATCCGGGACGTATTCAAGGCATTTTTTCAGCGAAGCGAGCATAGGCTCATTGTATTCGTTCTTCATGTGCCCCGAAAGCATCAGGAGATTCGGCAAAAAAGCAGTGAAAAAATCAGAGTCGCCGGAACTTGTGTCATATATTCCGAAATCAACCGAATTTATGATGGGAAGATACGGATTGTAAAAATCAGCTTCGGGGATATCGGATGAAAATGATTCTGATTTCCAGACTTTCGACATCAGCTCGGCACAAATGTTCAGGAGCACGATTTCATGGTCGGTGTACTTTTCTTTGAGCGGCTTATGGAGCTTTGAAAACAATGACCTGATCGAAGCCGGTGAACCGTTTTCTGCAAGCGAGAGGATTTCCTTATCTATTGAAAAGAAATATCCGGTGTTTTTCTTTTTAGGCACTGCAATGCTGACAGATTCCGAGCCTCCTTCCTGCTGGACGCTTTTCTGCGTAGTGGCACAGGAAACAAAAATCAGAGAAACAAAAACTGCCGAAAAAATGCCTATTTTTTTCACCGTCATTCTTTAGCGCCTGATTTTTCATCATTATGCTTGGCATCAGATTCCTCATCCAGAACATCATCTTTTTCTTCGTCAAAATACGGGAAATCTTTTTTCATAATCCTCTGGACGTAAAACACGGCCACAAGCCCCACGCCGACAACCAGAATCAAAAGCGGAAGCCATCTTGAAACGAACGTCGCAAGCGAAAAACGGAGTATCCCAAGCGCAAAAAGGAGCAGGAACACGCCGAGCACGATCAGCAGTACGGACGGGAAGAAAAAAGATGCCTTTACTTTGCGGAATTTATAAACCCCGGTCAAAAAAAGCGAAGTACCGGCACAAATCATCGAATACGGAAGCATGCGCAAGACGGAGATATGGACGATTTCAAGCGCATTCAAAAGCATTGGGATTCCGATGAGGAAAATCATGAGTCCGCAGAAAATGACGAAAGAGCTTTGAATGATTCCCATGCCCAAGAACAAAAACATGGCTCCGGCAAGTATGGTTATGACCGACGGCTTTAGATTGGCCGATTCCACGGAACTATAATTGCATGCAGTGAGGATTATGCCCACGATTATAAAAATAAGGCCCAATGCAAGAAGAATGTTCTGTTTTATACGTTTGGGAGTCTGCGGCAAAAGACGGAAAATTTCTTTCTTAGGCTCTTTGTTTTTATTTTCTTCCATAATATTATCGTTCTCCCTTAAGATTGCTGACTAATCCTGTTTCCTACAAATAATAATACCATTTTAAAACATTGACGTAAACAAATTTTTTGTTTTATGGTCACATATTGACCATCGACCAAAGCCCGGTCGTTGAGCAACCCCTTGCCCATTGAACGAAGCCCGGTCATTGAGCGAAACCCGGTCATTGAACAAAGCCCGGTCATTGAGCGAAGCCGAAATGACCTATTGTATTAAAAATCCCCCTCTGCTAAACTAGCGGATATGTCATCAAAAATTTTCCGCCGCTTTTTTAAGGCCGCCATTTTCACAAGCATGATTTTTTTGACCGGAACTTTTATCTCATGCTCACAGACAACAGGAACCGTTTTGCCGGAAGCATACAGCAAGAAATTCAAGGAAACCCAGGAGCAGCTGAAAAATCTGCTTGAAGAAGAGGAAAATCCAGAAATCAGGTTCACCATAATGAAAACGATTGCCGGAAATCTTCAGGCAGTGCATGACTATCCATCGCTCATTCTTTTTTTGACCGACTGGGTGGACAACAATCCCGACGACCAATACAACTCATACTGGCTCGTACAGACAGCCTATGCCTATCTCCAGTGTTCATCAGAACCGATGGCTCAGTATTATTTCGAAAGATGCCTCAGGAACTACAGCGACCTGACGGTACAGGGTCAGTCAATCCATGAGCTTTGCCTGAAGCACCTGCTTCAGATAACCACGGACCCGGCAAACAGGATTTCTTATTTCAACCTTCTGATTACAAGGTTCCCTGAAAGCGCAAGCACAACGGAGCTTTACATCCGTATGGCACAAGAATATGAAAAGGAAGGAGAATGGGCGCAGTCACTCAGATGCTATCAGCAGTTCCTTGCACGAGAAGACGCAACGACCATACAAATCCCCGGCATACCGAACGCATTCAAAACGGCAAAGCGTCTCATAGACTTCAACAATTCTTCAAAAAGCTGGACTTACGAAACTTTGGATGAGCTTGTCGGCGATGTTAAGGCTGCATTAAGAAACGGCAACGTAGCATGGCTTGAAACCATACGTTCCAAGGTAAATTTCTTCGCAATGTCTTGGAAAACCGACGAAAATTCCGATAATGCACAGAGCGGACTAAATTTATCCGCATATATGTTTGAAAAATCAATAAATTACTCGCCGGAGCTTGATGAAATGTCCACTCCTTCCGAAGCTTATTTAAGGACGTGGGGCTGGAACACTTCTCCGAACATTTGGTATCTGTACTTCAGGAAAGTCAATTTCCCTGCGGATCAGAATATTCATGGAAGATGGGAATGGGCCGGAGTGTATTTTGGTGACAAGCTGTAGATTTTTTTAATGAAAGGAGGTAAATAAGCAATGAGCATTTTCAGATCTGCACCGTGCGCCTCCAAAAAAATTGCAGCTTTATTTACATTAATATTAATTGTTTCAACCGCTCATGCGGCAGGAAACACACAGACAAAATCAACAAACACAAAAAAGAACAAATCAAAAACGGAACAAACCGTGCCTGCACCAAGATTCGATTCATCATATACCGATGCTGAGGAAAACACGCTAGAAGATGAAATAAGGGATACGTCCATACCGGAGCAAAAACCCATTTCCATGAACGGCGAGGAAGTCGAAGAAGAAGACATTCCCTACATGCAGATAATCGGCCCCGCAAAAAACAGCCTTGATCTACCGGAACAGCAGAACGGCTATGTACATGTTGATGTCGGGATTCCTGGACTTGAAAAAGAACTTACGCAAAAATACATAAAATACTACCAAGGAAGCGAAGGACGCAAAATCCTTGCAAAAGCACTGAAAAATTCAGTTCCCTACAGGCCATACGTAATTCAGTCGCTCGAAAAGAACAATCTGCCTTTGTACCTTCAATATCTTCCTATTATTGAATCAGATTACAAGCCGGCGGCAGTTTCAAGATCAGGGGCAACCGGAATATGGCAGTTCATGGCAAACAGCATGGCTCCACTCATGAAAAAAAACAAATGGGCTGACGACCGACGGGATCCTTGGCTTTCAACCGATGCCGCAATGCTCAAATTCAAGGACAACTACAATTTCTTCCATGACTGGTCTCTTGCAATCGCTGCATACAACTGCGGTGCCGGTGCACTCCTGCGCCTTGTCAAAGCAAATCCGGGGCTGGACTACTGGGATTTCTGCGAAAAAAAGCTTCTTAAAAACGAAACCATAAATTATCTTCCGAAACTGATTGCCGTAGCAGAAATAGTGGAAAATGCCGGATACTACGGGCTTGATGACATAAAAGAAGCCGCAGTGCTGAAAGATTCCGGTTCAATTGAAGAATATGACTACATACAGACAAAAACGATGCTCACGTTCGCACAACTTTCCGCTGCAACCGGACTTCCGAAAGAAACCTTGAAGCAGCTGAATCTGGCCCTGCTCGGTGACTGCACTCCATTCGGTGAGCTTTACAATCTGAGGCTTCCAAAAGGATATGCCGACAATCTCAAGGAAGGGCTTAAAAAAATAGGCCTTTCAACCGAAAGTCAGATTCACACGGTCGAAAAAGGCGACACGCTATGGGCTTTGTCAAGAAAATATGAAGTTACGGTTTCCCAGCTCTGCCTTGCAAACGGAAGGGACGAAAAACAAACTTTAAGGATAGGGGAACAGCTTGTCGTGCCGATATTCTAAGTAACAAAAGTGGATTAATGTTTGTTATTAGAGGGGAACCGATGAAATACGGGAATATAATGGGAGAATTTCATGAAAATAAAAAAAATCAATAAGAGCGCTTTTTTACTTACGGCAGGATTGATTCTGTCCGCTGCCGGGCTTTTTGCACAGAATGACGGAAGCTACCGCCAGTATCTGCTTGAAGGCCACACTTACGATGAAATAGAAAACGCTGAGCAGGCCGCCGCCGCAAGTGCCGATGTAGAAAGCAAAAAATCAATCATGTCTTCCACATCAAAAGTTGACTGGTCAAAATCAACGCTTACATCCGACATAACATTAGACACGGTAAAAGCCGGAATTCCAATGCCGAGCGGAAAAGCAGTTTCAATGAACCACATACAGATGGAGCTTCCGATACTTATAAAAGACCCTCTTCTCTCGCTCTATGCCGATGACACGCGCACTCTCGGAGATTTGGTTCTTGAAGGGAACCTCACGCTTGACGCACTGACCAGAATAATCGACGGCAGCAAAAAGACTCCGCCTTATTTTATGAACGCAAGCAACTCGCTCAAAACAACGAACACAATCGACCTGCATGAAATCGGATCTCTTTTGGTCAAGCACCGCACTCCGTATGTCCAGGACAAGCCGATCGAAAGGATTTCATCAAGGGCATACACAGGAATAGTGATAGATGCACGCGGAAAGATTCCGGTACAGGGCGAGCATGTAAAATCAGAAGTATATCCGTGTCTTTTCCCGAAAATCTGGAACGAGGACATGGACTTGATTTACGAACGCAACATGGTTCTGCCGGAAATAGCAAAGCAAAAGGGTATCGTCGATTATCTCCCGGGACAGGGAAGCAACAAAAAGAGCGAAAGAGCCGGCAATGACCCGCTTTGGATAACCGCACGCAAAGTATACGGCGTAAACCGCTGTGATCCGGTCATTTCAAAGGAAGATTACCTAAGGATAACGACGGTTCCTGCAAACCTTGAGCTTTTGAAACAGGGAAAAGTCGTAATCCTCCTTGATTCAGATCAGCTTACCGGTCCTGTATCAAGCCCGCGAAAAGACATACGCTACTATCTTGAGACAGGAAAACTCAAGCAGCACATAGAGCAAAAGGAAATCCCGGATTTGGTTCCTGAGGAGCATGAAGGAGGTTTCGTCCTAAGGATGGAAAATCTCCGCTTCATAGCCGATTCCGCAGAACTTTTGCCGGAAGAAAAGCACAGAGTTGCAGAAATAGCGGCTGAGCTTAAATCAATAATCGCAAAGGGAAAATACACGATCCGGGTAAACGGACACACTGCAGACGTAAACAAGCCGTCGGGCCAGCAGACTTTGAGCATACAGCGCGCAGAAGCAATCAAAAACGCACTGGTCGCGGAAGGATTGTCCGAAAGCATATTCACATGCTACGGATACGGTGGAACCATGCCGATCGCCGACAACTCCACTGCATCAGGCCGGGCACAGAACAGGCGCGTAGAAATAGAAATAACGCCGCAGGGAACTGAAATCCAGAGACGCTGACCAACGCATAAAAACAACGAACGGGCTGTCCCAACCAGGACGGCTCTTTTTTTTGCCCCAATGCCCCTAAAATCCGCGGATATTACCTTTTTATGACTCTTTTCCGGCCGCTTGTGACTCTTTATGACCTAGCCAACCCGGAACATACGGCAGATAATTGCACCAGAACCCAAAAATCTGGAGGTCATTATGAAAAGCGTAAAAAAATTTTTATTGGTTGCAATCTTGGCTGTCATAGGAACAGGCTTTGGATTTTCGCAGGAACAGGAACAAAATGAAAGGATCCGTTTTGAGCTGAATGTCGCGGACACATATTTTTTGGGATTGTCCGGTCACGGCAACACAGTTGACTTGGGATTTGAAATCACTACGCACAACAACAGGCTCGGCGCAAGGTTCGGTGTCATGCTGCGTACAACAGACAATGACTGGCAAATGAAAGAAAGCGATGAATATGAAATCAAGCTTTTCCCATATGCCGGAATCAGCTTTTTCAACGGATGCTTTATGGTGGGCATGATTCCCTATTTCAATGAAGAAAATCAGCTTAATGCATGGCTTCCGTACTGCGGATTCAACTGGGACTTCGACATAATCCCCATAAAACCCGGATCAGGCAAAAGCATAGCCCTGCGCATAGGAACGGATGCATATTTCGACATGGTGGAACCGACAAAAGATCCAGTGTTCAACTTTTTCACGTCGCTCATCTACATGGCGGTGCCGAAAGTCTACCTGGGCGTAAACTGCAAGTTCGGCTGCGGATGGTAGGACATGGTTTTCCATTGCAGAATCCCTGAAAAAACTGAAATTTGAGGTTTTAGAGATTCTCATAACATTTTTTTCTACAAAATTCCTATGGCATAAAACACAAAAAAATAGTATATTGAGCCGATTTCAGAAACCAAGCGTTTTTGGAATCGGTTTTTAATTTAACAAGGATGGGGAACTATGAAAAAAATGTCACTTATCGCAGCGGCTGTCATTGCAGGTGCCATGGCATTCACAGGATGCGCAAAAAAGAATGACGGAAAGATTTCTATCGGTGTAATTCAGCTTGTCGAGCACATTGCATTGGATGCCAACTACCAGGGATTTGTGGACGGACTCAAAGAAGCAGGCTATGTTGACGGAGAGAACATCACGATCGATTATCAGAACGCTCAGGGCGAGCAGGCAAACTGCACCACTATCGCCGACAAATTCGTGAGCGACAAAAAAGACCTGATTTTCGCAATCGCAACACCGGCAGCACAGGCAATCGCAGCAAAGACGGAATCAATTCCAGTGCTCATTTCTTCTGTAACTGATCCGCAGTCAGCAGGTCTTGCAGATACAAATGAAAAACCTGGACACAACATCACGGGAACATCCGATCTTACCCCTTGTGCCGCACAGATTGATCTTATCAAATCAATTTTCCCGAACGCAAAGAAAGTCGGTATGCTTTTCTGCTCAGCAGAAGACAACTCACGCTTCCAGATTGACCTTGCAGAAGCTGAATGCAAGAAAATCGGACTTGAATATGAAGAGTTCACGGTTTCAAACCAGAATGAAGTCATGACGGTCGTTCAGAGCATGGTCGGAAAAGTCGATGCAATCTACGCGCCGACAGACAACATGATCGCAGCAACGATGGGCGTGGTAAGCGAAGTTGCAACAGGCGCAAAACTCCCTGTAATCTGCGGTGAAGACGGAATGGTTCAGTCAGGTGGACTTGCAACATACGGTCTCAATTACTACCAGCTCGGAAAGCAGACTGCGGCAATGGCCGTTGAAATCCTCAAGAACGGAAAGAACCCTGCTGAAATGCCTATCCAGTACCTTGAAACATGTGACTTCTCATACAACAAGGAAACAGCTGATCTTATCGGCGTAGACCTTTCAAAGTTCAACTGACAGCATTTTTTCAAGCAAATCTACCGGCCCTTCCAGATTTTGGAGGGGCTTTTTTATCGGCAACCTTGACAGCTCTATTGCCTAGATTCAAAGAATTTCATATAGTTTAGTGATTATGGCAAACGGAAATTT